>CBEVTG010000052.1:0-8829 GCA_965552745.1 uncultured bacterium | reverse complement strand
GGGCGCTGGATGCAGCAGGCCTGTTTCCAGGAAGTTCCCCTCCACCGGGGCATCGTGCGCGGTGACTTCCCACTCGGTCTCGGTCGGTAGGCGGCAGCCGGCCCAGCGTGCGTACGCGTCCGCCTCGTAGTAGCTGACGTGGCATACCGGATCCGCCGGGCGGATCCTGCGCGGCCCACCCAGCGTGAACTCGTGCCAGCCGTCGTCCTGCTGCCTCCAGTACAGCGGATTTGACCAGTCTTGCTCCTGGACGGCATCCCAGCCGTCCGAAAGCCACAGCTCGGGCCGGTCATATCCTCCATCTTCCATGAAGGCCTGATACTCGCCATTGGTGACGAGCCGCGAGCCGATTTCAAACGAGTCGAGCAACAGCCGGTGGCGGGGGCGTTCGTGGTCGAAGGAGAATCCTCCACCGTCGAATCCGATGGAGTAGATCCCCTCCTGGTGGCCAATCCAGCGCAGCTCCGTGGCGGCTTCCACCGTCGGCACACGGGCCTCCGAGTACGAGGGCCATAATGGATTGCACGAAAGAAGGTGCTTGATGTCCATCAGGATCAGCTCCTGATGCTGCTGCTCGTGATGCAGGCCGAGCTCGACGATCCGGGCATGATCGCCGTTCAGCTGTCCGCCGGTGATCAGCTCCAGCATACGGCCATCAACCTGGCGGCGGTAGTCCCGAACCTCATCGAGAGCAGGCCTCGTGATCATCCCCCGGCGCGGCCGCGGGTGATGCGCGCCAACCTGTTTGTAATAAGAGTTATAGAGAAAACGGAAATCTGCGTGATAGGGGCGAAAGCCGGGTTGCGCCTTCTCGAGCACGAAGGTCTCGAAGAACCAGGTCGTGTGCGCCAGGTGCCACTTTGCGGGGCTGGCGTCCGGCATAGACTGCACGACACAGTCCTCCGGAGAGAGCGGCGCGCAAACATCCTCGCTCGTCCTTCGCACCTCCCTGAACCACGAGGCCAGATGCCGATCCCTCTCGGTGCATTCGACCTGCGTTACTTCACGCATCCTGGAAGGATCCGGTACCAAAGGGCGCTGCTGCACCGGGAGGTCCTGGTGGCGTGAGGTTGATCGCATGGGCTGCTGTGGCGCCGTCAACGGAGCCTCCCAATTCGAGCGGCGCATGTACCTGAATCGCACAAGCACGCCGCGCTGTGCGGTGGGCGGCTATTCTAACCCGAGCGTGCCGCTATTACGCAAGAGTTATCTCCTGAGGGGTTGTCAAGATCGCGACCCGCAAGTAGTATGACAGGCGCTTCTTCCGACAGTTGAATCACCAGCTCGCGCCCACGATCATCGCGACTGTAATTTGTTCGTCGCGATGAGTACCTAAAGCCCGGAAGTGCGGCTGTTTCTCGATCGCCTGGCATCGATTCCAGAATTATGAAGCTGACCATTCGCTGGAAGCTGGTCCTGGCCATCGGACTGCCGCTGCTGCTTATCTACGCCTCGATCCTCACGGCCAGCTTGATTCATCTGCGGAAGCGCGCTTTCCTCCGCCTGGAACAAAACATGGGCCGGCTGGCATCCCAGTACGCGGCCCGCGCGGAGGCCAGGGTGCATTCCGTTGAAGAAATCGCTCGAACCACAGCCGCAACGGCTAGTCTCGAACCCGATACACCCGAGCACAAGCTGCACTCGGTTCTGCAATCGATCATTGATCTGGACGAGATGGTTCATGGAATCCGCCTCGTCTTTCAATCGGATCCGCCATCCGGTGAGGTGCGCGTTCACTACGCCCACCGTTCGGCAGGAGGGATTATCAGCGCCGACCTGGACGCGAGCGCGCGCCGATCCGGGGGCTACAACCTGTCATGGTACGACCGGGCTCTGAATTCAGAGACCGGATTCTGGTCCGACCCTTATCAGGATGAAGCATCGGGCCAGACCTGGGTCTGCTCGTACTCCGTTGCCCTGATGGCGCAAGGACAGCGTATCGGAGTTGTGGCCGTAGATGTCTCAATTCTGGAGCTTCGCCGGCATATCGGAGAGATCGACATCGAGGGTGGCGATTTCATGATCCTGGGCCGTGACGGGACCATCCTCTCGCACCCCGTGAAGGACCTCATCCTGCGGGAGAATCTGATCGATCTGGCGCAGCAGCGAAACCGGAGCGATGTGGCCGATATCGGCCGCCGCATGGTTCGGGGAGAAAAGGGAATGGCCCGTATCGCTTCGCTGCTGAAGCCGGAGGAATTGCCCATCTTCTGGGTTTTCTATGCACCGGTGCGTTCGGCAGGCTGGTCCTTTTCGATCGGCGTTCCGGAAACCGACATCCTCGCCTTCAGCAATAGTCAGATGATGATCGCGGTAACCTTCATGGCGGGCGGTCTCGTGCTGATCCTTGGCGCCCTCCTCTTCGTGTCCGGACGGATCACCCGCCCGCTGCTGCGTCTGGCCACCGCGGTGGAAAGGGTCTCCCAGGGCGACCTTGAAGTACAGGTCCCCGGGCCTGTCCCGCGGGATGAGGTGGGCGATGTGACGCTGGCGTTTAACAAGATGGTGGCCGATCTCAAGGAGCACACCGAAGCCCTGAAACGCGAGACTGCGGCCCGCGAAGCGGTCGAGAGCGAGCTGCGCGTGGCGAGAAAGATTCAGATCTCATTGCTACCGCAGACCTTTCCTCCTTTTCCCGAACATAAGGAGTTCGACCTGCACGCGATCAATCTGTCCGCCCTCCAGGTTGCTGGAGACTTCTTCGACTTTTTCTTCACACCTGAGGGTTCGCTCATCATCGTGATGGCCGACGTCGCCGGCAAGGGAGTACCGGCCGCTCTCTTCATGGCAGTGAGCCGCACCATTCTCCGCAACGCCTGCGGGGGCGGTCACACACCGGCCGAGATCCTGTCAATCGCCAACCAGACCCTGTGTAAAGACAGCCTGGGCTCGTTGTATGTGACACTCTTTCTCGGCTCCTACGAGATCAACACCGGGAAGCTGCGCTATGCCAATGCGGGCCACCCGGTTCCTTACAGGATCAGCGCCGACGGAACCGTATCGCCCTTCGGCGAAGTCACGGGAACGGTTGTGGGCATCATGGAGGAGGCCCGTTACGAAGATCGGCTCGAAACACTCGCGCCGGGAGAAAAGCTGATTCTTTTCACCGACGGTGTCCCCGAAGCGGTCACCACGGATGACGAGTTCTATGGAGATGAGCGGCTCGTGGCCTTCCTCGAGCGGCATGCCTCGGAGCCGGTCGATCGTCTGTGCCAGATGCTCGCGGATGAGACGGACGCTTTTCAGAGCATGGAGCGCAAAGATGACACGACGGTCATGGCGCTCAAGCGAAAGTGAATGAAGCCGCGCACCCGGATCACGGGAGCACCGGCTCGCCTTCGACGACGGTCAGCATGCGATTGAGCGGCAGGTTGCCGAGATCCTGGACGGTACCGTCCGGCCAGACCAGGTCGGCGTGCATGGCACGGGCCTGGATATCCCCGAGACCGACTGTCGCAATCTGCTCACTCGCCGACAGGTAAGACGATCCGCTTCTCACCGTTGAAGTACGTAGACCCGCGGGCGTGTAGACCCTGAGCGTGGCCCCGAGTCCGCTGCGGTTGCTCCGGATCCCGACGGGCCGCACGCGGATCCACGAGTGTCGCGAGCCTGCCTCGTTGCGCCACAGCATAGCGGCCATGCCGTTCTGGGTCACCGCCACATCCAGATCGCCATCGCCGTCGATGTCGGCGTAGGCTCCACCACGGCCCACGTACGCACCCGCGAATACACCCTCCTCGCCCGCGAATTCCTCGAAGCGGCCGTTTGCCGAGCCCCGGAACAGTTGCGGCGGTTGCAGGTACGAGATGATCTCCTGCACCCTGCGAATGTCCGGCTCGATGTGGCCATTGATCATCAGAATATCGGGAACACCGTCCAGGTCGTAATCGAAAATAAAGGACGCAAACGCCAGGGTGAGCAGGGTCGGCAACCCCACGCCCGCCGGCGCCGCCAAATCGATATAACGGCCCGACTCCGTGCCCCGATAAAGCGCTGCCATCTCCTTCGAGAAGTTTCCGATGAGGATATCGGGCACACCGTCCAGATCGTAGTCGGCCGCGTCGATCCCCATCCCTCCCCGGGAGGCGCCGCTCTCGCTGTACGCCATGCCGGATTCGACTCCAGCCCCTCGGAACGTGCCATCACCCTGGTTCAGGAAGAGGTAGTTGGGAGTGGTGTCATTGGCCACGACAAGATCCGGCCAGGTGTCTGAATTGGCATCGAGCACTGCTACCCCGAGCGACTTTCCTTCCGGCCGCTCGACGCCGGCAGCCTGCGTGACGTCCTCAAAGGTGCCATCGCCGCGATTGCGGTAGAGCCGGTCGGAGCTGCCGCGATAAAGCTCCGGTGTGCAGTACGACTTGCTCTCACCGTCAAGAGTGCAGTGCAGATCGGTGGCAGGGCTCCATTCGACATAGCGCACGAGGTAAAGATCCACATCCCCATCCCGGTCGTAATCCACAAACGCGGCGCTGGCGCCAAAACCTGGATCATCGACCCCCGCCCGGGCCGCTGCTTCTTCGAAGGTACCATCGCCGCGGTTGATGTACAGTCGATCGGGTCCGAGCGCGCTCACGAAAAGATCGGTGTCGCCGTCATTGTCCACGTCGCCTGTCGCGACGCCCATGCCGTAGATCGGGTCCCATACCCCCGCCTCCCGGGTCACGTCCTCAAACTTACCGCCGCCCCGATTCCGGTACAGCGCGCCGCTGGTGAGAGCGCCTCCGTCTCCTGGCAGAGCCGTGCCGTTGGCGAAGTACAGATCCGGATCTCCGTCGCCATCGTAGTCGAGGAAACCACAGCCGGATCCCATTGTCTCGGGCAGGTACCGGCGTCCCGAGGCGCCGGTGCGATGCACGAAATGAATGCCGGATCCCTCAGTGATGTCGACAAAGGGGCTAATCACCTCGACGGCGGCCGCCGCTCCGTCCTCACCATCGCTGGAGGACGGCCGGTGATCGGAGGGGGCGCAGGCGGCGAACAATGACATGAGGGAGGCAATCGCCCAATGCTGAATCCGTGGCCGTGAACGAGCAAGCCCACTTTGGAAGCCCGTCCTCATCGGACAATCTCGTCCGGATTGAGCCCGTGCTTGCGCAGGTAATAAGCAAGGTTGCGCTGATCGATTCCCAGCAACCGTGCCGCTTCCTTCCGAACACCGCCACTACGACGCAACGCCTCGACGATGATTTCCTTCTCGTGATCACCCAGTAATTGGCGCAGGTTAAGCGATTCCTTCCCTGTCCACGTTCCACCTGCGGATCCGGCGACCTGGTCGGGAACCTGGCCGGACAGGGTGTCGGTATCATCCGGCCCGCGGGAGGAAGTTCGCGCACCGGAATGCACCGCTAGCGGCAGGGAGCCGGGAGTCAGTCGAGGGCCGGTCTCGAGAATGAGCGCCCTCTCGATCACGTTGCGCAACTCCCGCACGTTGCCGGGCCAGTGGTATTCCCCGAGCAGACGGAGCGCCTCGGGCTCCACGCCCTCCAGACGCCTCCCGACACGGGGAGCCAGCTCACGGAGGAAGTGTTCTGCAAGGAGCGGAATATCACCGGGCCTGCTTCGCAGGGGCGGGATCTTCACCTGGACCACGTTCAGACGGTAGAAGAGATCGCGCCGGAACCTGCCCGACTCCACCGCCTCCTCCAGGAGAATGTTGGTGGCGGCCACCACTCGCACGTCAACGCGGGTCGGACGGGTATCACCGACGCGTTCGAACTCCCCGTTCTGGAGTACCCGCAGCAGCTTCGCCTGCGACGCCTCCGGCATGGCGCCCACCTCGTCCATGAACAACGTTCCCCCGTCGGCCACCCGGAAGCGGCCCACGTGGTCCTGGGTGGCACCGGTGAATGCTCCCTTTCGGTAACCAAAGAACTCGCTTTCGAACAGCTCGAGCGGTATCGCCGCGCAGTTGACGCTCACGAACGGCGCCGATGCACGGCTGCTGCGCTGGTGAATGCGCCGGGCCAGCAGTTCCTTTCCCGTGCCCGAATCGCCCAGGAGCAAGACGGTCGAGCTGCTCGGCGCGGCGGCGTCGATGAGGTCAACGACCTGCTTCCACGCGTCGCTGTGCCCGATCATCTCCGAACCCTCGTCGTCGGTGGAACGCAGATAGTCGAGCTCCCGGCGCAGGGTGCTCTGGCCCGCGATGCGTTCGAGCACAAGATGGATTTGATTCGGGTCGGCCGGTTTGAGAAGGTAGTCCGCGGCTCCGGCTTTCATGCACTCGATGGCGGAAGGCACCGTGCCATGCCCGGTGAGCACCACGACCGGCAAGCCCAGCTGGGTCGTGGACAGACGCCGCAGCAGCGACAGACCATCTTCGCCCGGCATCCGCAGGTCGGTGATGACAGCGTCGAAGGTACCCTCCCCGAGCTGCTTCATCGCCTCACCCACCGACCCCACGCCGCGCACTTCGTGCCCGCGGCGTTTGAGAACCGCCACGAGGGAGTCGCGCACGTACGCTTCGTCGTCCACGACCAGCACGTTGACTACCCGCGACATCTCACACTCTCCTTAACCCGAGGCTCAATTCCGCACCGCCTCCCGCGCGATTGCGCAGAACCAGCTCCGTGTCGTGCTGTCGGGCAATCCGGCGGCAGACGCTCAGGCCGAGCCCCGTCGAGTGTCGGGAGGAGTAAAAAGGCTCGAAGACCCTGGCACGTGCCTCGGGCGGAACTCCGGGACCCCGGTCGGCCACCCGTGCCACGACCCGCTCATCTCCTTCCACACGGGCGGCGACCTCCACGGTGCCACCACCGGGCTGCATCTGGCAGGCGTTCAGGAGCAGGTTCAGAAACAATTGGCCCAGGAGGAGGCGGTTGCCGTGCACCGCCGGTAAATCCTCCGGCAGGTCGGTGACGAACTGCAGTCGTTCAAATTCACGGTTGCCGCGGACAAAATCGACAGACTCGCGGAGCACTTCGGCCAGGTCTACCGACTCCATGGGCGCGCTGTCCGGGTTGGAGAGCTGCAACACCTGGCGGGCGACTCCTCCGGCCCTCATCAGCCCCTCCCTCAAGCTCGGCAGCAGGTCACGGGCCTGCTCGACACGTCCGGCCTGCAGGTCTTCGTCCAGCAGTGCCAAGTAGTTCGACATGCCTTCCAGAGGATTGTTGATTTCGTGCGCCATGCCTGCGGCCAGCCGGCCAACGGTCGATAGCCGTTCGGTATGGAAGAGCTGGCGCTCGAGGTCACGCACGCGCTCCTGCTGGCGCGCCTGCTCCTGGAGCCGGACCGTCTGTCGGGCCTGGCGCACGCCGAAGAGGCCGAGCACCAGCGCCAGGATCATTACTCCAAGGTTGAGCAGGAGGTTCATACGGTAGCGGGAAGCCAGCCGGGATACGGACGAGAGCAGGCGCCCCTCATCGGCGCTTCGCACCAAGTTCCAGCGCGTTTCGGGAGACCAACCGGGATTCCTGACCGGAGCCCGGACCCGCAACACACCCGCGCCACGTCCGGGTGTACCCGCGATGTTCCGGCCCTGGTCGTCCTCGATACTGAATTCCGTTGATGCGGAAGCCTCACCGAGCGTCGAAGAGAGCAAGACAGCCGGGTCCACCCTGGCTCGAAGACGCCCCTCCCCTCTGCCAAGGTCCCACTCTCCGGTGATCAGGGTTTCCCCTCCATTCTGCTGAAGGGTGGTGGGCGCGGGCGGCAGCAGAACTGGCGCTCCCGCCCGTCGCCCGGCCGTGAGGATTGCCTCGCCGCCGGGCTCAAGAACTTCAATCCGCTGTACCTCCGGGCGCGATTGCAGAAAGAGCAGCAGGCTTCCCTCCGCATCTAGTCGGCTCCAGCGAGCCTTCCGCGGGTCGCGCTCCTTACGTGCCTGGGGGAAGTTGGAAATGGGGGGCGCGGACGCGAGGAAAAGAAGATCCGCACGGCATCCGGCCAGCTCCGCTTCCAGGGCCCGTGACCGGGCGACCGTGTCGAGTTCCAGATCCTGCCTGGCGTCCTCGAGGGCCGTTTTCCGGGCGTTCATAATTGAAAGCCCCCCGGCGATGTTCACTCCTATCGTCAAGATCAGGAGGCCCAAAGCCACGATCAATGACCGGGGGCGGCGCTCTTTATTGTTCCTCTCCATCATATAGATTACGCCTGGAGGAGAAACCCCTGCATTCGGAAGAATTATGCCGACGACACAGATCCGGTTCAGCCGCGGCTATCCTACTACTAATTAATATGATTCTTGTCGATCATAATTTATTTGAGCGCCCGGGTCGAGCTTGTTTTCCACCTTTCCGGCCCCCATTCTTCTACTGACCCCTCCTACCAGGCTAGACCATGACCTTATAGATGTTTGCTTCCGAAACATAATTCGATGGAACTTTGATCTGAGTGAAGCCAGAACGTGGAAAACCAGAGGTTCGTTTCCCAATGAAACAGATCCACCCATAAATTACCCATACCGGAGTAAGGAATCTCTCGGTCGTTTGAGTAAGGTTACGAACCGATGAGCCAGTGGGCCCCGGTTAGGCCAGCCATCCCGGCGAGGAGGCAGGAGATCGTATCAATCAGAACCCATCCGACAGCTGCAGGCCAGAAGCGCTTTCTAAAGAGCTGGATCGTATCATTATTAAACACAGCCGCCGTCGTGAACCCCCCCAACAGCCCCGCCGCGAAGCCAATTCGAACTCCCTGAGGCAGGCTCTGGAGGTTGAGGCCCACGTGCATGAGCGTACCGAGGGCAATCCCCTTTTTGTAACCGAGATTGCGCGCATGCTATTGCAAGAGGGGCTGGAAGAGGGCCAGTTTTTGAACCTCCGAATCCCCAAAGGGGTGAGGGACGCGATAGGCCGGCGTCTCAATCGCCTCTCAGACCTCTGCAAC
>CBEVTG010000051.1:0-8936 GCA_965552745.1 uncultured bacterium | reverse complement strand
TCGGTGTATCAGCGTAGCAAATGTTTCCGCCCGCCCGGTAGCACGTCCAGCCGCCCCGGTAATAGGCGCAGCGCGTGTCCTGGGAAACGTTACCACCGAGCGTGGCCTGGTTTCGGATCTGCGGCGTCGCCACCGTGCGGGCTGCCTGGGACAGCAGGTTGAACTTACCGGCAATCGTCGGATGGTTGACCACCTCGGTCAGAGTCGTCAGGGCGCCGATGTCGATGCCTTCCGCCGACGCGCGCACTCCCTTGAGATTTGCGATGCCGCTCAGATCGACCACCGCCCTGGGCCGCTTGATGCGGTCCTTGAACCAGTCGACGCTGTCGAGTCCGCCCGCGAAAGCCCAGGCCTCTCCGTCGTAACGGTTCAGAAGGGCCAGCGCCTGCTCGGTGCTCTCCGGCTGGAAGAGCTCGAACGCGGGCATCACATCGTGTATCACGGCCATGGTTCTGTCCTCCTTCGCTCCTGTGTCACACGTGGGCCGTGGTGATCTTGTATGGCTGCGGCCTGTTCTCGAGTACGTTCAGGATCATGTCGGCCATGATCGGCGTGCGGTTGAAGGCTCTCTCGCCGATGGCGTCCTGCACGGCAGCGGCGACCGCCCCCACGCCGGCGGAGAAGGGTGCTTCACCGATCCCCTTGGCACCCACCGGCGTGTACGGATCCGGAATGTGGACGGCGTCCGCCTTCATCTCGAGAGGCACATCGAGAATCGTGGGCGGTTTTGCCGTGTAGAGGCGCTGGGTGAAAGGCACGCCCCAGGTCGGGTCGTAGATCCATTTCTGGCTGAGGGCGAGACCGAATCCCTGGACTCCACCGCCGTGAAGCTGCGCCGCGAGGCTCCGCGGGTTGACCACAACGCCACAGTCGGTCACCGCGGTGTAGTCGAGGATCTCCACCTGGCCGGTCTCCACGTCGACCTCGACCGTGGCGAAGCCGACCACAAAGGAGATCGGATCCCCGACCTCCTCGTAGGTGTCCTTGGCCACTCCCATGAGTCCCTGGCCGGCTAGAGCACCGGCCGAGCGCACCGTCATCTTATGGATGTCGTCGGGTAGCTCGTGCCCGTCGAACTTGCCGCCAATCTCGACGGCGCGGCGGGCAGCATCCGCAAGACTCATGCCCTGCGATCGGTTCCCTTTCCGGTAGACCCGCTCATCGTTCACCTCGTAGCCATCGGCGGAGCCGCCAAATCTCTGCGCGGCGATCTCCCGGAGCTTGCGTTTGGCATCAGTCACGCCCGCGTGGATCGCCCTCGTCGTGGCGTAAGTGGTCATGCTGCCCGCCTGGATGGTCGTGTAAGGGAGATGCTTCGAGGTGTCGCCCCATATGACGTTGACCTTTTCCCACGGCATTCCCAGGGCGTCAGCAGCCACGCGCGCGGTGTCGGCGAACGAGTGGGTTCCCAGGTTCCCGACTCCGGTGTGAAGGTTGAGGGTTCCGTCCGGCCGGATCACCATCAGGCCGTCATATCCCTTGCTGCCGGCGTAAAACGGGGCGAGCGAAACGCCGACGCCCGTGACTTTGGATCCGCGGCGCCGGCCGCTGATCTTCTTCATTTCATCCCAGCGCGCCAGCTCCGCGCCCCTGTCGAGCGCCTCACGCACGAAAGCGCTGGTCATGGGGCCCTGCTGCTCCCCGTACTTGGTCTTGCTGTCGGCCGCGTTGGTGCGCCGGATGGCCACACGGTCGAGATCCAGCTTGCGTGCCACCTTGTCGATCAGGGGATCGAACATGGCGTTCATCTGCACACCACCGGGAGCGCGCTGGGCAGAGCGGGTCGGAGTGTTGGTCAGCACCGACACCCCACGGAAGCGCATGTTGAGAGGAGTGAAGGCGCACGATGACATCTCGCCGGCGGCGACCACATCCCATTCGCGTTCGTACGGGCCGTTGTCCTGGATGACGAACAGATCGAGGGCGGTGACACGGCCGTCCTTGCGGAACCCCATCTTGATCTGCGCCTGGAATCCGGGCCGCGCCCTGCCGATGTAGTTCTCCAGCGCGCGGCTGACGCGGTGCATCACCGGGCGGCCCGTCTTCTTCGACAACAGGGCCGGGATCGCCATGTTGATGCTTCCGGCAATCTTGCTTCCGAAGCCGCCGCCGGTGTACTCGCAGATCAGCACCACGTCGGATGGGTCGATGCCCACCGCGGTCGCCACCGTGGGAGCCGTCCTGCCGGTGCTCTGGGTCGAGGGATGGATGAAGAGCTTGCCGTTCTGCCAGTAGGCCATGCAGCTGCGGGTCTCGAGCGGGTGATGGGTCTGTGACTGGTGGAAGACGGTTTCATCGATGATGAGATCCGCTTCGGCGAAACCCTTCTCAATATCTCCGACCTGCCATTCCTGCTCGGGCTCGCCCATCGGGAGCCGGCCCTCTTCGGCGAGGGCGAAATCCTGGAGCGTCCATTTGAGCGTTTCCAGCTTCTCGCCGTCACGCATGATGTTGCCGCCCACGCGGGCGTTGGGTCCCAGTGGCCGCAGGCTCTCGAGCGGATCGATGACGAACGGCAGCGGCTCGAGATCGATCACGATCTTCTCGACGGCGTCGGTCGCCGTAGTCTCGTCCACCGCCGCAACGGCCAGGATCGGCTCGCCCTGGTACAGGGGCTCGTTGGTGAGGCATCTCTCGGCCAGCGGCGGGGCCTCCGGCAGGTCATCGGCGGTCAGTATCGCTTCCACGCCGTCCATGGCGAGGGCGGCGCTGGCGTCGATGCGGCGCACGCGAGCGTGCGGCATGGGGCTCAGAAGCACCTGGGCGAAAAGCATCCCTTCGGCCCTGAAATCCTCCGCGTATCTCGCTCTGCCCGTGACCTTGGCCACCAGGTCAGGCGGCGAGTAATTCTTCCCGATCAGCTTTTCTTTAGCCACGTCAGCTCCTCCGCATGGTTTCGGATGCGCGCATGACGCAGTCCAGGATCTTGTTGTAATCGCCGCAGCGGCACAGGTTGCCCGAAAGCGCTTCGGCCGCCTCGCTGCGGGTCGGTTTCGGGTTGATTTTGAGAAGGGCGGTGGCGCTCACGATAAACCCGGGGGCGCAGAATGCGCACTGGAAGCCCGCCCCGTCAACCACCGCCTGCTGAACCGGGTTGAGCTTTCCCGTGCTGTCCGCCAGTCCCTCGATCGAGGTGACCTCGCGGCCGCGCACCGTGTGGGTCAGAACGGAGCAGGAGTAGTGGGGAACTCCGTCGATCAGCACTGTGCAGCTGCCGCACTCGGCGCGGTCGCAGCCCAGCTTGGTCCCGGTGAGGCCGAGCTTGTAGCGCAGGGTCATGGCCAGCGTCTCCTGCCTGGCGACGTCAACCGGTCGGCGCTGGCCGTTCACGCGGAGCGTGATCAGCCGCTCGACCGCGTCCGGAGCCGAGACCTGAGCCATGAGGGAGCCCGGGCCGCGAAACAGGTAGCTTCCCGAGTAAGCCACCGCGCCGCCGGCGATCACACCCTTGATGAATGTCCGCCTGGATACTGCCCGAGGAGTGTCATCCATTCTGTGCACCTCTGACTGCCGGCTGTTGGAGCCTTGATGCCGTTGGAGACACGATCAGCTGTTCGGCCGCCCCGCAGCCGTGCCGGGGGGAGCCTGCTGGCCGCTGGCCCCGATCAATTCAAGCTTTATCCTGCTCAAGTACCATAATTTGGCCGGGCCCGCAAGACGGAAAAGCTCTGTCCCGTCAGGGTTAGGGCTGGAACTCGGCGAACCAGTTCTGGACGACGGTGATGGCGGAGACTTCCTCGTCCTCTGCGGTGGCGCGGTACACCTCGCCCATTCCCTCCTTGCCGATCACTTCGCCTACTTCGTATGAACCGATTTTCCTGGGAATCATGATTTTCCTTCGTCGCTTTTGTTGAGCCTGGCCAAGGCTGCAGTCGCGCGGCGCATGCCGTTTCACGCAGTGTGCAACGCGTCAAATGCGAGCCGAGTTTTTTCAATCATACCATCCCGGGAGTGCCCATCCGAGATGGGTGTAACTTACCGTCGCGACTTGATTTTTCCGGTTTCAGGCATAGATTTTCCTTAATGCCTTCACCTCGCTAAAGGCGAGGGAAGATCGAAAATTTCGTCAAAAATTCGACGTTGGATGGGGTGAAAGTCATGAGATCAGTTGTGCGCGTGTTGATACCTGTAGTGGTTATCCTGGGTCTGGCAGCCGGTCCAACGCAGGCCTCAACCGACAGACTCCGCATTCACCTGGCCGCCTGGCCGACCGAGCTGAGCGGTGTCCAGGAAGTGGACGGCAACACTCTCCCGGGTACCGAAACCGACTTTGCAAGCGTGCTGGGGCTCAGCTCCGAAACGCTTCCCGAACTGCACTACGACCTGAAGCTCCTGGGGCCGGTTCGCCTCGTGGGTTCGTATTACAGCAGCTCTTTCCAGGGTGACGAGATACTCGCGGAGTCGGTGACGTTTGACGACGTCGTCTATTCGGTGAGCGAGCAGGTGCGCTCGAGTGTCGACCTCGAAATTGGCAAGGTGGCTGCGTCATTCTCGGTTCTCAACTTCAAGCGCCTCGGCCTGGGTCTGATGGTGGGGGCCAACCTGGTGAACATAAAGAGCCAGCTCGAATCGTCGATCAGCGGTTCCTCGCAAAAGGATATCAGCGGACCGATGCCGACCGTGGGCGTCAATCTGCGCCTGCAGCCGATCAAGAAACTGGCCATATACGCGGAGGTCTCTGGCTTTACATATGATGCCGCTGGAGTCGACGCGACCTCCCTCGACGGTGTGGTGCGCGTAGAGTATTACCTGAACCCCTGGATCGGGGTCACCGCTGGATACAGACTCATCGATCTGGATGTTAATGATGACGACTTCGGACTCCTCGATTTCAAGCAGGACGGTGCCCAGTTCGGCATGGTCTTCCGCCTCTGAGGCTGAAAAATCTACCTCAACGGAGTGTGAATGGTCATGGGCGCCTGTTTCGACGCCCGGTGGCAACCGGCGGGGTCGTTACCTGCGGGCAGTCAAAGAATAAAGCTGGACATCCTACCCCCTATCACCTACGATTACTGGGTAACCGAACCAGGAGCAGGCAGTCTTCGCCATCCGGAAGTCGACCCGCTCAGAAGCGGGTTCCAGCCTAAACCGCTAGAACCAAATCGTTTCCCCTAGGTTCATCTGTTGAATCAGACCGTGGGAGTGTGTCCGCGGTCGCCACCCGCCGTGCGCCACGGGCGCCGGCAGAAGGAGAGTATTATCGTGTTGTTCACCAAGCTAGGTCTCGACCCTCAAATTGCGCGCGCCGTGCGCGACGAGGGTTACGAGACACCCACACCGATCCAGGAGAAAGCCATCCCCGCGGTCATCGAGGGGCGCGACCTGATCGGTTGTGCCCAGACGGGCACTGGCAAGACCGCCGCCTTCACCCTGCCGCTCCTGAACCGCCTGCGCGCGGGCGCCAGAGGGCGTCTGCGGGCCCTCGTTCTCACGCCTACGCGCGAGCTCGCACAGCAGGTGGTCGAATTCGTCAAGGTCTACGGCCGCCACCTGCATCTGCGTTCGTCTGTCATCTACGGAGGAGTTGGATACGGGCCGCAGGAGAATGCGCTGCGGCGCGGAGTCGACATTCTCGTGGCCACGCCCGGGCGTCTGCTAGATCACATGGGACGCGGGAACGTCAACTTCAAGAACCTGGAAGTGTTGATCCTGGACGAGGCGGACCGCATGCTCGACATGGGATTTATCCGTGACGTGCGCCGCATCGTCAAAGCCGTTCCCTCCATCCGCCAGACCTTGCTCTTCTCCGCCACCATGCCCGATGAGATCCGGCGTCTCTCGAAGGAGATCCTGCGCGACCCGATCAGTGTGGAGGTGGCTCCCCGCCGCGCGGCGCCGGCCCAGGGAGTGAGGCAGTCGCTTCTGCCGGTCACCTCGGCGCGCAAGCGGGATCTGCTGGCGCACCTGATCGAGAACGAAGCGAAAGGCCAGATGCTGGTGTTTACCCGTACCAAGCACGGCGCGAACAAGCTTGCACGGCACCTGGAGCGGCGCGGCCACGGAGTCACGGTGCTCCACGGCAACCGCAGCCAGGCCCAGCGCACGCGGGCGCTCGACGCCTTCAAGAAGAAGCGTGCTCGCGTCATGGTCGCCACCGACATCGCCGGCCGTGGCATCGATGTGGACGGGATCGCCCATGTGGTCAACTATGATCTTCCCCATGTTCCCGAAGATTACGTGCACCGCATTGGCCGCACGGCGCGCGCCGGAGCCACCGGTGACGCCTTTTCGCTCGTGTGCCCGGAAGATCGACAGCTCGTGCGTGCGATCGAATCTCTGATCGGTTGTTCCATCGAGCGTCGTTCGGTGCTTGACTTTGCCGTGGGAGCGGATGCACCTCCCCGAAGTCCGGCTCGGGACGGCCGCCGGTTCCAGAAACGTCCGGGTGCGGGCCAGGGAGGCCGGCGGCCCGCGAAGCGCCGCAACTTCAGTAACCGGCCAAAGCGGAACGCGCGATCAAGCGAGGCACTTCCCCCGTCGCGATTGAGTTCAGGCTGGAGGGGTCGGGGGAGCCGACGCCAGGCCGTGTGACATAATACTCCTCCGTGAAAAAGCAAATACTGACCGCACGTAATGCGGACAAGCACGTCCTCTATCAGAAGAGCGTCCAGTCGCCGGAGGTGGATGTTCAGTTTTTCTCCCGTTATTACCGGCGGCTCACCGGAAAACCGCTGCGGCGGTTCAGGGAGGATTTCTGCGGGACCGCCATCCTGTCCTCCGAGTTCGTCAAGCTTCACCGGGAGAACCGCGCCATGGGCGTCGACATGCATGCACCCACCCTTGCCTGGGCCCGGAAACAGAATATCTCGGGCCTCAGTGAGAGCCAGCGCGAGCGGGTCTCACTGGTTCGCGGCAAGGTGCAGGAAGTGCGGGACCCCAAGGCGGATCTGATCGCCGCCGTCAACTTCAGCTACTGGGTCTTCAAGACCCGCAAGAGTCTGCTGGGTTATTTCAGAAACGCCCGGCGGGCGCTGGCCAGGGGAGGCCTCTTTCTGGTGGATATCTACGGCGGGAGCGAAGCTGTGGAGGAATCCGAGGATCGCACCCGCTACAACGGTTTCACCTACGTCTGGGATCAGGCCCGTTTTGACCCTCTGACGTACGAGATCCTCTGCAAGATTCACTTCGAGTTCAAAGACGGATCACGCCTGCGGAATGCGTTCGTGTACGACTGGCGCCTGTGGACCTTGCCTGAAGTACAGGAGCTGTTCCGCGAGGCAGGGTTCCGCGACGTTCACGTCCTCTGGGAGTGCGTCGATCGGAAAACGAGCGAGGGAAACGGCGTTTATCGCCGCACCAAACGCGGCCAGGACGACCCCAGCTACATTGTCTTCGTGGTCGGCCGTGCCTGACCCCTCAGCCGTGCCCGCCGCGCCTGCCACCGGCACTTGACCCCCGCCGTCCAGGGCCTATCTTCCGTGTATGGGAGGTGCGCGAAGTGCGAAAGATCATTGTTGCTGTGACGCTGGCCTTGCTGTGTAGTGCCTGTAGCGATGACGAAAACCCCGTCGACACCATCCTGGGTGGGCTTCCCACCATCCATCTGCTCGTGACGGCCGATGCCGTCATCGATACTGACTGTACCGATCAGATACTCCTGGTGGGGACCGTCCTCGACGGCAGCTCCCTGCCGATCAGCGGAGCGCAGGTGACCCTGGAGGTCGTGCCCGGAACGCCCGCTCCGGGAACACTCACCGGAACCTTTACCCCGGCCTCGCCGACCACCGATCTCTTCGGCGCCTACGCGGCGAGCTTCATTCTGGATGGAGCGGGATGCATGGCCAGTTGCATCGGGGCTACCAACTGTACTCTGGACCTTCAGGCGACGGTCAGCGGCGTTCCATCCAACCCGCTGACGGTCACCGAGACCCTCTAGCTTCCGTCCCGGTGCTTGCCCCGCGCTCGCGCAGGTAGCGCTGGTTGAACTCGTACACGAAACGATCCTTCGGCGGATAGACACCAGCCCGGTAAGCACGGGACCGAACACCTCTCTGGGTTCGCTCGCAGACTCTCCAGTCCTGGCGGCCGACCAGATCCCAGAGTTCCACAACCTCGCTCGGGTCGAAATCGCCGGCCTGGATGGTCGTTTCCTCGAACAGGAATTCGCTGATGATCCGGGTCCGTTCCGGGGCAAGATCTTCCAGAATGTACGTCATGACATGGTCCGAGTGGAGGTTGATGACCAGGTTCGGAAACACCGTGAACCCGTAGTAGGTGTGTCGGTCTTCATCGCTCAGGCCGGGCAGCCCGGGAAGTTTCGAACGGCCCGTCATGGAGAAGGTCGTAGCCCCTTCCATCATCCTGTCATTACCTCCGTCCGGATCCTCGTAATCGCCACCCCGGTGGTAGGAGAGGACTATTCGGGTCAGCTCCGGATGGACCGTGGGGCAGTGGAGGCATTCATTGTAGTTTTCCACCACAATCTTCCAATTCGCGGCGACCTCGTACTCGATCCGTTTACCGATCTTGAGGTCCCCAATTCGATAGCGTGAAAAACCTTTAGCATAGTCACTTACCTGTTCCGAAAGCGGAAGCGGTTTGGGTGCGAGGTTCACGAAGATGAATCCACCCCACGTGTCCACTGCAACCGGGTAGAGCGGGTAGTTGGCCGGATCAAAACCGTCTCCGGTCCCGACGTTCGGTGTGCCGATGAGCTGGCCGTCATGGGAATAGGCCCAGGCGTGGTACGGACACTTGATGGCAGCTCCGACGTTCCCCTGAGGGTCGTCGCAGAGCCGGCTGCCACGATGCCGGCAGACGTTATAGAACGCCCCGAGGGCTCCCGTCTTGCTGCGCACGACCAGCACGCTCTCGTCGATGATCTGGCGAACCAGGTAGTCACCGGCTTTCGGTAGCTGCTCCTCCCGGCCGATGCACATCCATTTTCTATGGAAGATCCGTTCCCGCTCGAGCTCGAAGATCTCCGGCGCGGCCTC
>CBEVTG010000050.1:0-9015 GCA_965552745.1 uncultured bacterium | reverse complement strand
ATGAAGCGGCGCTCTTCGTCGAGATCGGCGCGGCAGTGAAACCCCCGGGTGAAGTCCTCGGAGTCGCCCAGGTGCTCGACCGCCACCGCTCCCATGCGGGTCATGATCCGCAGGTTGAGAACCACGTAGACACTGTCAGTGATCTGAAACCCGACCTTGCTGAACGGAGACGCGGGCGAGCCCATCAGAAACGGGACCACGGACATGGTGCGGTCCTTCATCGACCCTTTGAAGATGCCGCTGAGGCGCTCGTAGGCCTCGTCCGGGGCCAGCCAGTTGTTGGTCGGACCGGCGTTCTCTTTCTCGGGGCAACAGATGAAGGTGAGCTTTTCGGTGCGGGCGACGTCGTTCGGGGCGCTGCGGTGCAGGTAACAGCCGGGAAGCTTGTCCTGGTTGAGCTCGATCAGCTCACCCGACTCGAGGGCGACCTTCGTCAGGCGCTCCTTCTCCTCCTCCGAGCCATCACACCAGACGATCGACCTGGGGACGCACAGCCGCGCGCACTCATCGACCCAGGCCGCTACGGCCTTATTTGGCTCTACCCCCATGTTCCCCATCCTCCGGACGGTCCCGCGCGTCTCCGGCCCGCGCCACCGCCTAAGTCTTTCGGCCGCTTGAGATAACCCTAATTGTAGTCGAAAATCACCGGTCCGCATTCACTTTCATGAAGGATGGCTTGACCCCACGACCTCCGAGAAAAAGATTTTCACGGGATGAAGACGCCCGGGCGGTGCCGATCTGTGGGGGAGTTGCCAGGGTCTAGCGAAGCTCGAAGCAGGCGGGGTTGAAATCGACCCTCTGAAACAGGGGATCGACCTCGTACCGGCCGGCCATCGGCTCGACCTCCTCGATCCCCACGGTCTCTTCCCGGTACCGGACCTGGCCCGAGCGCAGGAGGAATTCCTCTTCCCAGACCAGCGGCAGGCCTTCCAGCTGTGGCAACAGGCCAATCCAACCGTATCGTCCGAAACGGAGCTGGTGGATGGCTTTCCGAAGGGTCAGGAAAATCGCGCTGTGCTCGAAATGCGCGTCCGAGAGCACATACGAAACACGGTAGTCAAAACGAAGCTTGTTCACCAGCGTCGCCGAGTATTTCTTGCCGATCCAGTCCCCGATCGAGACGATCTCGGGGCCCTCCGAGTCCTGAAGCTCGTACTTCTTCCAATCCGAATCGATCATGTCCGTGGATTTCTTTGTTCTGAGAGGAAACTTGATCTCGTTGTATTCCTGCCTCAACGGATACACGAGGTAGAGCGTCTTCGAATCCCGCCGCAGGATGATCACCAGATCTCCCTGCTCGCGGCGAAGCCGATCCTCCGCCGCGTACAGCGTGGCGATGTCTCCCGTGCTCGCATACTTGATCGGATTCGAACAGGGCTCAGCTTTCTCTCTGGACATCCCGGGAATGGGAACCTGGTGTGCGGTCACCTCCCGCCTGATCATGAGGTCCCCGTGGACAGTGGACGAAATCCCGGCGATCGACACGACCAGGATTGTGAAAATCACACGCTTCATGCCATAGCCTCCTGATTCTTTCTACTCCGGCGGCTCTTGGAGTTTCAAATACTTATAATACCCGCCAACAACCACGATATCCAAACTTGTTTACTTTTCGTTCGGGGTCAAGTTCGGTGATTCCGAAGCCTTCGCCGTGATCCGGGAGCAGGGAGTCGAAAAGTTCGAAGGTGAAGAATCGGGACCCTCAGAAGGCGAAGCCGATACCGATCTCCAGGAGATCCACGTCGGAGCGATCGGTCCCCTCGGCTGCCAAATTGTCGCGCATCTGATAGTTGAGCTTAAACACGAAATCCTCATTGGCGAAAAAGTTAAGGCCAATCATGAACACTTCGAGGTCGTTTCGGAAGAACGAGAGAGCCTGGAGGCTGTCCGCGACCGACTCGTGGGTGTCGAGTCGCTCGAGACGGGCGAAGATCGGCATCTGGAACTCGCTCCGGTTGAAGAATTTCTTCTCGCCATGGTGTTCGGCCGTATACCCTTGACGGCGCCGCCACCGGCCGAGCAGGTCATACCCGCCCTCGACATAGAAACCGTACACCTGCTCACCGATCACCTGTCCCACCCCGGTTTCGCGCCGCGTGAGCTCGAATATCTCCTCCGTGTCGTCCAGCCAGCCATACGTCCCCATGGCGATGATCCGAACGTCCTGGAGGTCCCACCGGGCATATCCGCTCAGGAGGGTCAGATCGCCCTTGACTTCTTCGAGTTGGCCGCCAAGCAGCACTTGCTCCCCCTGCCCCGTTTCACCGAAGTATCCGGAGAAACTCAACGTGAGGTTCTCGAAACCGGTGTACTCGAGCTGCAGGTTGTAATTTGGGTGCTCCAGGTCGAACCGCCCTTCCTTGCCGCCCCGGATCCAGGTCGCCGAGGTGAACTCACTCGCCTCCGGCCCGTTGAGGATCGCAAACGCGTAATGCAGATTCGGAGTGATGTTTCCGTAGAAATGAAAACCGAACTCGACCCATTCAGTGGGGATGATCAGGCGCTCGGTCGCCGGCCGGTTGACCGAATAAAATAGCACGGGTTCATCATTATTGTTGATGTAGCCGATGTGCACCGGTGACAGACCGACACGTACATTGATATAGTCACTGCCGAGGAAGTCGAAGTAGACCTCAGGATTGTTCTCGCTCTCGTCGTTGCCGTCCTTGTCCCGGAAATACTCCAACTGACTCTCGAGGGTGAGCACCATGTTCGGCGCCAGGCGAAAGCTCAGGTAGCCGGTCAGCCGGGCGAGGTTCTCATAGAACAGCTCGATGTCCCCGGAGCTGGTGTCCTGCTCGCCGCTGACATCGTAAACTCCGTTGAGCTCTCCCCACAGGCTCCAGGTCCAGGGACGCTCGGAATAGAAGATCTTAGAGGCCGACTTGTTGAGCCCGGCAACCTGTTCATCGCGGTAGCCTGCCTCATCCGGCTCGTCCGCGACATCGCCCGTCCGGCCCGCTTCCGACGGCTCGTCCGGCAGAGCCAAAATGCCAGGGCCGCTCGACGCGAGCACCAATGCGAACAGCATCTGCAGACCGATCTGTTTCATTTAAGATCCCGGTTTGACAACTCTGTCCGGGGGGGGTTGAAAACGCTCAATTTTGAAGGAATCGCATAGGAAAGTATAGGAAAATGCCCCTAGCTGCCCCTGGCTCTTAGAATCCCCGTGGCCCGCACGACCTGGGGGACCTGGGGGCGGGACGAAGCTGACCTCATGGACCTGCGGCCGGCGGTACTCGAGGCCCTTACCGATCCGGGCCCGCGGCACACCAGGGGAGCGGCGGCGAGACTACGCGTCTCACAACGATTCTCTCATCAGAGAACGGTCGCCGCCGGCACCCTTGATGTTTACAGGCGGGTTGCGTCTGAGCATGGCCAGAAACAGTCTGACGTGTTGCGAGCGTCCTGGTGACATTTTGCAACGGCCTCAGCGGGGCTTCCCCTCGTAGATGATCCGCCGCGCACAGGCCTCGGCCTCCTCGGGATCGAGTGTTCGGCGGGCGACACCGGTGGCAATCGCCGCCTGGCCCACGGCGACCGCTTCGGCCACCGGAACCCGGAAATCCATCATGTCGGGAATGAAATATTCCGGCCGCAACTCGCTGTCGCTGATGACCGAGGCAATCGCGCGCGCGGCGGCCAGTTTCATCTCCTGATTGATCTCTCGAGCGTTGACATCCAGCACGCCGCGAAAAATCCCCGGGAAACCCAGAGAATTGTTGACCTGGTTCGGAAAGTCGGAGCGCCCGGTGGCCACGATGGCGGCGCCCGCCTTGCGGGCCTCATCCGGGAAGATTTCCGGGATCGGGTTGGCCATGGCAAAGACGATCGGATTCTCGGCCATGCTTCGCACCATCTCCGCTGTCACGGCACCCGCTACCGACAAACCGACAAACACGTCGGCGCCATGGATCGCATCGGCCAGCCCACCCTGAATCCCGCGCGGATTGGTAACCTCTGCCATCTCTTCCTTGGCGGGGTTCATGCCTGCCGTTCGGCCCTGGAAAATGACTCCCCGGGTGTCACAGAGCACGAGATCCCGTACGCCCAGGCTGAGAATCATCCTGGCCACCATGATGCCGCTCGCGCCGGCGCCATTGATGACCACCTTCGTGTCTTCGAAATTCCGGCCGGCGAGCTTCAGGGCATTGATGAGACCGGCCGATGTCACTACGGCGGTGCCGTGCTGATCGTCATGGAAAACCGGGATATCGAGCTCCTGCTTGAGCCTCCGCTCGATCTCGAAACAGCGGGGTGCCGAAATGTCCTCGAGGTTGATGCCACCAAAGACGGGCGAAATTGCCTTGACCACCTCGACGATCTTGTCCGGATCTCTCGTGTCCACGCAGATACCCACGGCTTCCACGCCCCCGAAGGTCTTGAACAGGACGGCCTTGCCTTCCATGACCGGCATGGCCGCCGTTGCTCCGATGTCGCCCAGCCCCAGAACCGCGGTGCCGTCCGATACGACGGCCACCAGGTTACCCTTCACGGTCAGGTCGAAAACGTGCTCAGGGTTGGTCATGATGTCTCGTACGGGCCAGGCTACCCGCGGAGGCAGGTACACGAGATCGAGGATCGTCTTATCGCGAACCGGCACCTTCGGCCTGACCTCCAGCTTCCCCTGGTAGCGCTCGTGTAGATCGAGCGCCTCCTCCTCGATCGAGCGGGGTTTGGAGGAGCAGACGGGAACCAGGCTGCCGGGGCCGAGGTAAAGGTAGCGTAACAGCCGGGCTGAGATCTTGGCCGGAGAGATGTGTCGTTCAGCCACCCCTTCCTGCAGTGCACGCCGCGCGGTCGCCTCGGCAAGCGCGGGCGCGGTGTTCAGATCGAAAACGCCCGGCAGAATGAAATCGGGCTCGAGCTCGTGCGTGGGTACGAGCTCGGCCAGGGCATCGGCGGCAGCCAGAAGGATTCCGTTCGTAATCCTCGATGCCTGCACCTCCAGCAGCCCCTTGAGGATGCCCGGAAAGGCCATGGCGATGTCGAGCTGGTTGGGGCCCTCCGTGAGCGAGGTGGCGATCACGCGTGCCCCCGCCGCTTTCGCCTTCTGCGGAGTAATTTCCGGCTCCGGAACCGCGATGGAGAAGATCACAGGGTCGCGGGTCATGGTGCGGATCAGCTCGGGCGTCATAATCTTCGCAGCCGCACAGCCGATGAAGACGTCCGCGCCGCGCACCAGACCAGCCAGAGCGCCGGGCTTGCCTTCTAGATTCGTGGAACGCGATATCTCGGCTTTGACCTCGTTCATGCGCTCGCGGCGTCCCTCGTAAAGGGCACCGGCTGAATCACAAAGCACCAGGTGCCGGGCCCCGGCGTGCAGGAGCAGGCGTGCGACACCGATTCCCGCTGCGCCCGCGCCGGCGATTACGATCGAAACCTGCTCCAGGTGTTTGTCCACCACTTTGAGAGCATTGCGCAGTGCAGCAAGGACCGTGACTCCCGCTCCATGGGCGTGGTTCAGGAACAGGGGGAGCGCCAGCTTCCCCCTCAGACGCTCCTCCAGCTGGAAACAGAGCGGTGACGCGATGTCCTCGACACAGAAGGCGCCAAATGATGGGGCCAGCAGGGAAAGCGTTCTGGCCATTTCCCCGGCATCATGCACCTTCAGGCAGAGCGGGATACCGTCGATACCAGCGAATGCTTTGAGCAGAACCGATTTGCCTTCCATGACTGGAAGAACCGCCAGTGGTCCCACCCTGCCCTGCTGGTACACCGAGGATCCGTCCGTGACGATCCCCACAGTCCGTCTCCTGCCCGTGTATACGTAAGAAAGGGCCGGATCCTGGGCAATCTTGAGGCAGGGAGCCGCGACACCGGGTGTGTAGACCAGGCTCAGGGTCCAGCGATCCCGCACCGGGATGCTGCTTTCGACGCCGATGACACCCTGGCATTCCTTGCGGTACTGCAGCGCCTCCTCGAGAACGCGGGAGGAGACGGACGGCTCGCGCCGCTTTGCTACGGACCTAGCCATGGGACTCTCCCTTGCTCAGGTTGAGATCTCCTTCTTGTGAGTGAGCTCCTTCACGGTGTCAGCCGAGCGCCGCAGAGCCTCCTGTTCGTCTGGGGCCAGATCGAAGCGGACGATTTCCTCGACCCCCCCGCGACCCAGCTTGACCGGCACGCCGACGCACAGCCCCTCGATGCCATACTCCCCCTCCAGGTAGGCACAGCAAGGAAGGATGCGCTTTCTGTCTTCGACGATCGCTTCCACCATCGCAACGATCGAGGACGCGGGGGCGTAGTAGGCGCTGCCAGTCTTGAGCAACGACACGATCTCGGCTCCACCCTTCCGGGTGCGTTTCACCAGCGCGGCGATGCGATCTTCCGAAAGCAGTTCGGTAATGGGCACCCCTGCCACCGTCGAATACCGCGGCAGCGGAACCATGCTGTCTCCGTGTCCCCCCAGAACGAACGCCGAGACATCGCGCACCGAGACCTTCAGCTCTCTGGCGATGAAGGTCCTGAAGCGCGCGGTGTCCAGGATGCCGGCCATACCCACAACACGCTGCTTGGGAAATTTGCTCCGCTTCAATGCAAGCTGCGTCATAGCATCGAGCGGATTTGACACCACGATGAGGATTGACCGGGGCGAATGCTTCGCAACCTGATCGACCACCTGTCCGACGATCTGCTCGTTTTTCGCCAACAGGTCGTCACGGCTCATACCGGGCTTACGGGGCAGACCCGCGGTAATGATGACGATGTCCGAGTCAGCCGTCGGCTCGTAGTCGTTGCTGCCGGTGACGCTGCAATCGACGCCTTCGATGGGGCATGATTCGAGCAAGTCGAGAGCCTTTCCCTGAGGAAGGCCTTCGATGATGTCCACCAGGACGACATCGGCCAGCCGCTTAAGGACAAGCAAATGGGCGGTGGTGGAACCGACCGCTCCGGCTCCGATGATGCTGATCTTTGTCCTGTCCATACATTTCTCCTCTCTCAAGAAACCTAGACCGTCAGCTTCTTCGAATGCAGGGCGGTCTCACGGTTTTCCACCGGGATGTATTCGCGCGCGTCCGGGCCCACGTAGACCTGCCGTGGGCGGGCAATTTTTTGCTCTGGATCGAGAAGCATCTCCCACCACTGCGCCAGCCAGCCTGCAGTCCTCGGAATAGCGAACAGGACCGGAAACATCTCGGTGGGCATTCCCATGGCTTGGTAAATAATTCCGGAATAGAAATCTACATTGGGATAGAGCCGGCGGCTGACGAAGTACTCATCCTGCAGGGCGATGCGTTCCAGCTCCAGAGCGATGTCCAGAAGCGGGTTGGAGCCCGTGACCTCAAAAACGCGATCGGCGATCTCCTTGATGATGCGGGCGCGGGGGTCGTAGTTCTTGTAGATGCGGTGGCCGAATCCCATGAGCCGTCCTTCGCCAGCCTTCACCTTCTTGATGAAAGCCGGTACATGGGATTTGGATCCAATCAACGCCAGCATTCGGAGCACCGCTTCATTGGCACCTCCGTGGAGGGGGCCGTAGAGCGCGCCCGCTGCGGCCGCGACCGCGGAGTACGGATCAGCCTGCGAGCTTCCGACGCTGCGCATGGCGTTAGTACTGCAATTCTGCTCATGGTCAGCGTGCAGGATGAAGAGAACATCGAGTGCCCGCTCCAGAACAGGCTCGGGCTTGTAACGCTGCTCAATGAGCCGGAACAGCATGTTCAGGAAGTTACCCGTGTAGGAGAGATCATTGTCCGGGTAGGCATACGGCAGGCCGCGGCTGTGACGGTAGGCGAACGCTGCGATGGTCGGCATTTTCGCCACCAGCCGATAAACTTGTTTCCTGCGTTTAGTTTCGTCGTGGATCTTCTTTGCGCCCGGATAAAACGTGGACAGGGCTCCGACCGTGCCCACAAGGATCCCCATCGGGTGGGCGTCGTAGTGAAACCCATCCAGGAACTTCTTGATGCTCTCGTGGATCATGGTGTGGTGCGTGATGTTCCAGATCCAGTCACTGAGCTCACCCTGGATGGGCAGCTCGCCGTGTAGAAGGAGGTACGCCGTCTCCAGGAATGTGCTCCGTTCAGCCAGTTGTTCGATTGGGTACCCGCGATAGCGCAGGATCCCACGCTCTCCGTCGATAAAGGTCACAGCGCTCTTGCAGGAGGCCGTGTTCGTGAAGGCGGGGTCGTACGCCATCAGGCCAAAGTCGTCCTCGGAGGCCTTGATCTGGCGCAGATCGGAGCCCTGAATGGTGGCCCCGTAGGTGGGATAACGCCCGTACTCTATGGGGATTTCGTAGGTCTTTCCGGTCCGGTTGTCCCGGATTGTGAGCGTGTCCTTGCGCATGCCCGCCTCCTTCGCCATCGACTTGCACGGAGGGTCGGAGACGGCCGGCGCTGATTCGCTGTCGTTGCCCGGCCCCCCGGGCGGACCCCGTGACCGCGGAGGGCCCCCGCGCTCCGGGGCAGGGAGAGCGGCCACAGCCTCCCTCTAATTAATGATTGCAAGAACCGTGCCCTACGCGATGTACAGGATGAGCGGTATTTACAGGAAATTGGGGCAGGCTTCCGGGCCGAGGCGCCGCATTATTCCACCTGAGTGCGTGGAATCACACAGCGGTGGTGCGGACTCCGGCGCCGCGACTGGTGGATCGGAACAAATTACCGGGCGAACATCTCCTCGACGGGTACGATGCGGATGTTTTCGGCCGACACGTTGAGGGGGTAGACAGCGATCTCCTCGTCTTCCTCGAGGATCTTTGCATCCTTTTCGGACCCATAGACCATCGGGCTCGGAGCCTCGGTGGAGAGGGCCTGCTTCATGCTCTCGGCCTCGCCGGTGACGATGGCGATCTTCAGGCGCTCGTACTGCAGATGTGTCTTGAGCGCGAGATTGACGTCCTCCAGTGTCAGCTCACTCATGATCTGCCGGAAGCGGGCGAGATGTCCGGGAGCGTCGATGCCGTAGAAACGATCGTCAACGGCGTAGCCGAGGCGTGTCTGCGTGGTGTCGGCGAAATGAAGCACGTACTTGCTGAGGAACTTCCGGGTCAGATCGAACTCCTCCTGG
>CBEVTG010000049.1:0-9042 GCA_965552745.1 uncultured bacterium | reverse complement strand
TTCAGCGGTTCGAAGGCGAACTTACGACCGTTTATCTTGGTTCAGAAGAAACTTTTAAGAATGTTGATCCAAACACATTGCTCTTCGAATTACATGATGATGTCTTTGACAATGTTCCCTTTGAATCTCGCAGCTGGATCGATCAAGCAGTGTCCGACCACCAGGAGACGGTGCAACGTTTCTTGCGCGAGAGTGGAGACGAGCTCGCCGAAACAGCGCGCTGGATGGCCGACTCATTGAGTGCCGGATCCACGCTGATCTTTTTCGGAAACGGAGGCAGTGCCGCCGACGCACAGCACATGGCGGCGGAGCTCGTCAACCGGTTCCGCACGGAGCGTCCCGCCCTGCGCGCCCTCGCGCTGACCACCGACACGTCCGTTCTCACCAGTATTTCAAACGACACAGAGTACCGCACGGTCTTCTCACGCCAGATTGAGGCGCTTGGCCGGAAAAACGATATTGCCGTCGGCATCAGCACCAGCGGCCGCTCCCCCAACGTGATTGAGGGACTGCGTGTCGCGCGCCAGCGCGGCTTGCATACATTGGGGATCCTCGGAAGGGACGGCGGACCGATCCGCGCTCTCTGTGATAGAGCCCTGGTGGTCACCAGCCAGGACACGGCCCGCATCCAGGAGACGCACCTGCTGATCTACCACCTCTTGTGTGAATGGATTGATCGAGTCTTCAGCGCGTCGCCGGACCGCTGAGATTCCGATCCATCCCCCCAGCCCGCCTGTCCGGCCGGGCGCTCCCGCTCAGTTGTTGAGTTGCGCGATCATTCCCTTGGCAGCAGATGCGTGCTCGCCGTCAGGCTCCAGGGATAAATACGTCTCGAAGTGGCTCACAGCTGCGGGAAACTGGCCCAGGCCCACCAGGCAGGTACCCAGCTGGAAGTGAGCACCGGCGTGGTTCGGATTTGTCTCCAGGGCTTTTTCGAAGTGAGCTGCCGCTTCCTCCCGCCGGCCTCCATTAAAAGCGATCGCTCCCAGGTTGAAGAAGGTGACGTCCGCGTTCTCGGGATCCGCCTCCACCAGCCGACGGTAAGCTTCCTGCTGCATCGCCGTGTCACCCTTGCGCCGGTAGAGGTCCGCCAGCTGGCTGAGAGCCGCCGCGTTGTTCGGGTCTTCGACGAGAAGCTCTTCGAGCGTGGCTTGAGCCTGATCCAGGGCAGCCGGGTTTGTTTTTGACATTGCCATCTGTGCGTTGGCGATGTTCGCGAGCAGACTGCTCTTCCTGTCGGGAGAAAGCTCGATCTCCTTGCGGTACGACTGGATGGCAGCCGCGTTCTTGAAGTTGGCTGCCTGCGCACGACCCAGGTAGTAGTGGGCGGAAACGTAGTTCGGATTAACAGCAATCAACTTTTTCAGCGTCGTCTCCGCTTCGAACGTAAGGCTCGCCTCGATCTGCGAGCGTCCCAGGGCATACAGGGCCGCCTGATCGTCCGGCACTTCATCGAGCTTCAATTGGAACAGTGGAATGGCCTCCTGGTGCTTTCCGGCTTCGGCCAGCTCGCGTCCCTGCTCGTACGGATCGTCCTTGCCTCCGCCCGAGGTGGACGGAGCCAGAGCATCGGCACCGGGTAGCGCCGCGACCTCCTCGCCGGCGACCGGCTTCCGCAGAGCGCGCAAGGCCTCACGGTACTCTTCTTCCTTGACCATGATGACCTCGATCTTGCAGTAACCATAGTCGCCCGTATCCGGGAGGTTCATGATCGGCATGGGGTCTTTGGGTCCCAGGATATATTCCTCCTGGAAGGGCTCGGTTTCGTTTTGACTGCGCTGGTCCACCGCCATCTTGAGGATGCGATATCCGGGAAAATCCATCTCGAAAACGTAGGGACCCTTTTCGAGGAACGGGAACGTGTACTTGCCCTTCTTCTTGGTGGATCCCTTCTGCACGCGGCTCTTGTAGTCCTGGTTGGTGGCAATGATGCCGACCTTCTTCAGGCCGTTGCCTTCGTTGTCAACCACTACGAGCTGCACCCGGCTGCGGATCTGTGCCAGAGCAGGGTCCACAGACGCCACAACACAAACAGCAGCCGTCACCACCAGGAATCGCATCAGAAATCGGAAGCGTAGACGCATCGGCTCCAAACCCCTCTCCGGTCAACTCTCCGGTTTTTCAGTACCTGGACCGGCCGCCCTTGCGGTGGGGCCGGTCATGAGAATGCGACTATTTTACCCACGCTCCAGCGTTCGAGCAACGCCGGGCACGGCCTGGGAGGAAGGTTTCTGCTTGGCCCCGGGTTCAGCCGCCGCATTTGCCGCCTTCAAAGCTCGGCGCGATAGGAAAACATGAACCACATAGACCAGCATAAACACGGCGCTGGTCCCCACGTGGACTCCCACCAGGATCTTGCGGGTGAGCACCTCGGAGGCAACCTGGAGTCCGTACCCCGAGAGGATCATGGGGACCACGAGAAGCGCACCCATCAACCCGGTTCGCCGACTGGGCACAGGCGGTTCGTCCTTGATGCGAGCAAGGATGTGGTCCTGGGCAATCAGTCCCATGGCGAACACCAGCAGCGGAGCTGCCATGACATGCCAGCTCAACGCCATGGGCTGCCAGGGATGGTTGACCACGGAGAACGGATCGTCGTTGTGCATGAAGTATTTCATCCAGCCGTACACGAGACCGGTTCCGGTCACGGCCCAGGTGGGGCCGTGGATGAGGACCTTTTCAGTGCGGGTCATCGCGAGCCCTCCCCGGCAGGCGCCGGGCCGGAGCCCGACTCGCCATCCCGGATGATGACCTGGTAGAGGGCAAGAACGCGGCGGGCCGCCTCTGTCACGACGCGTGAGGAGATCGTCGCACCGGTGAGGGTACGGATATCCTGCTTGAGGGAGAACTGGTCATCGAGGGCCCGCTGCTCGAACTGCTTGAGCCAGCGGGGGCCCGGCAGGTATTCGGAGGGTTCGTCAAACGAAAGGATCTCGGTGGATCGGATGCGTCCCGCATCGTCAAGAGCAAACAGCACGCTCTCCGGCAGCGTGCGCACGATATGCGAATCCGTAAAGGCGTAGCCGATTACCTTTCCCTCCACCCGTCCCACATAATACGGCACCACGTGCCGCTGGAGAGATTCCCCGCACAGGTCCTCGACCCGCCGCGCCTGCTCCTCGGTAAGGTAGGCGGTGTGGCGCTCGATGGTGGCCGGAGGAGGCAGAAGACGCGCCAGCGCTTCCTGCTGGGTGGCGTAAACCCGGGCCCACGCCACCGGGGTCGCAACCAGGACCAGGGTGCCCGCTGCCAGGAGCACACGGGCCCCCCACGGAGCTACCGCCCCGGGGCAGGAGTTCATCTCAGAACAGGTAGCCGACTGCCACATTGTATTGATCGGTGCCCGTACCGGCATCGTTATCGAAGTTCTGATAATCCACCTTTATTGCGACGTTGTAAATCGGCTTATAGGTCAGCCCGCCGGTGAACACTGTCCGATCCGTGGCGCCGTTGCGATCGAATCCGGGAGGCACCCGGTACTGGGTGTCCACCCGCTCATAACGCACGAAGGGAAAGAGTTGCTGGTCGGTGCTGCCCAGAGGCGAGAGAACATCATACGCGATCTGTCCATACCATCCAAATAGCCTCTCACCAACGGTCTCATCGCCAAGCAGCGGATCCGGGTTGCCATCCCCATCGAGGTGCTCGGCATTGATCGTCTCCACATCACTGACGATGCCCCGGGTTACCAGCCCCCGGAGCTCGAGTCCGCGCCACTTCCAGTCCACGTGGATGTCCGCCAGCGTCAGGCGGCCGCCGTCAAAGGAGTCGAGTCCGGACTCACCCGAGTAGATCGAGGCTCCGGCCAAGAGGCCGGGCACGCCGGTGAGGTCCAGGCGGGCCGTAACGGCCAGATCCTCAACGTTGGATCGGGAGCCGTTCTGCCGGGCGCTGCGCAAATTCACGCTGTTAAACTCGCGGCCGTCGAGTGGCGCCATGATGTAGGCACGGTACGTCCAGGGTCCGAAGTCTCCGAAAATGCCCACGCCGTTGTCACGCCAGGTCGTGGGAATGATCTGCGTCTCCACCTCCGGCCGGCGCGCGCCATGAAACACCGGCGGCTCGTGCAGCTCGTTGACAAACCCGACCGGTGCCAGCAAAAGTCCGGTGCGTACATTGAACGAATCGTGGACGAGAAAGTCGAGGTAGGCGAACTCAACTGAAACCTCTCCCTCCTCTTCATCCCCGGCTCCGGTTGTCGTGTGCTCGTACTCGATCTCCGAGTTGAAGAGGATACGGTCATTGAACTTGTAACCGAGGTAGAGCACGGCGCGCAGAAAGTCCAGGGTCTCGTTTCGATTGGATCGCGAACCATCGTCCCTGCGGCTGGCAGGAGCCTGATAAAGCATCTCGCCGTAGCCGCCGATCGACAGCCCCTTCTTCGTTTTGTAAATCTTGGAGGCGGCGGGTCCAAACCCATGTTCCGAGGTGTCTGCCCTGACCTCTGCCGCTTCGCCGATGCGCAGGCGCTCCAGATCGCGGGTCAAAGCTTCAATGCGGCGCTCCAGCTCAGCCAGCGTCGCGGAGTCGACACCGCCTCCGGAGCCGGTGCCCCGCAGGCGCTCGAGCTCGCGCCGGAACTGGTCGAGTTTCTCCTCGAGATCTTTCACCCTGCGCTCCAGTTCCTGTTCCGTCTCCGTGTCAGCGGCCTGGACCTCCCAGCCCGGCGCGTCGACCCAACCGACACCCAGCAGGCACACCCCGAGGATCATCCCGGCTCTTTTCAAAGTGATCTTCATGGTCCCCCATCCTTGACCCAGCGTGCCGCTCGCTGAGCATCCATGGCCGCGCGATACTGCTCGAATGAGTTCGTCATCCTTACTTGTAACTGACTTTCCGAAACCCGCTCCAGGAACGCTGCCGCAACATCCTCACGCCCCTCGGCCCACTCGAGCCCGTTTCCGGAGCCCATCACCAGGAGGGCGGTAGCGTAGGCATCCGCCCGCGTCGCATCCGCCGCCACCGAAGTGGCGCTGCCCTGGAACGTTGCCGAATGGCCGCTGTGCGGATCGAGGACATGGCCCATCCATTCCCCATTCCGCCAGACTCCTCGCTCCGTGTTGGCTGATGTCGCGACGGAGGCATCCCGGACTTTCAGGCGCAGGACCGGATGGAACCGATCGGTCGGATCGGCCACCTCCACCACCCAGCCGCCCTCGCCAGGGGGCGCTCCCAGCGCCAGGACCTGCCCACCGAAGTTCAGCAGGGCATTTCGAACTCCCGCCTCGCGGAGCACCCGGCCGGCAGCATCGAGCGCGTATCCCTTGCCGATTCCGCCGAGGTCGAGCCCCGCTCCGGCTCCGGAAAAGCCGACCGTGCGCTCACTGCGATCGAGATGGACCGTTCCACCCGCCCCGGACACCCTCGAGGAGGACTCGATCTCCCGGGCCTCAAGCTCCAGGCCGGAGCCGCGCAGGCCCAGCGCCCGGGTCCATGGCTCGAGCCCCGGGTCGAAGGCGCCCCCCGTCACAGCGCGGGCTTTCAGTGAGGCTTCGATAACATCGAATAGATCCGTGGAGCAGCGCACCGGCGCCGAGGCGGCGGAGCGGTTCAGCCTCGAAAGCTCGCTGTCCTGTTTCCAGTTGCTGAGAACGGCGTCCAGCCGCTCGACCTCATCCAGCGCCGCATCCAGAGCGCGCACCGCGGCTGCACGCTCCGAACCATTCACGAAGGTTCGCACATCGAGCGGCGATCCCATGACGTAGCGGGCGCGCGCTACCAGAATCGTATCCTCGGGAGCCGACTGCACGGGAGGTCGGGCGGCCATGCTTCCGGCAGCCGTGCATGCGCAGAGCACCCCGAAGGTGCCCGCAGCGGCGGCGACACAGCCCGCGATCGAACCGTTTCTCTGAAACTGTAGTTTTCGCACTCTTCTCCCGCGCACGGCGCTCCGGCGCCTGGTGCGAGCGAACGTCCCTGGCCGGGTCAGGTGTCGAGCCGGCGTACCTGGATGCCGGCTGCTACATCTCCCTCGAGGGCAAGGCGGGTGCCTTCCACCTCGACCAGGATTGCCGGCCGTGTCTGGATCACTTTCAACTCGGAGCCTGGAACCATGCCGTAGGCGCTGAGCCTCGCCAGACGGGAGGCTCTGCTCGACCCCATTACCTCGACGCTGGCGACGTCCCCGGCGGCTAGATCGGCCAGGGTGGGGTTTCGGTGGGCCTGGAGATCCCTTTGCAGATTCGCCTCCGGATCGCCCGGCGCCTCCTTGCCCCAAAGGTCGCTGAGGCTGGCCACCCGGAGCGCTGCGCGCACCTTGCGCGAGCGCCTCAACCCGAAGCAGGTGGCAAAAAGGGAGCGCCAGTGCTCGAGCCGGGCCAGCCACTTGCCTTCCGCGACGAACCGGTATCCGCATCGCGAGCAGGTGAGGGTGCCGCATCCCAGGCGCCCGACCGGACAGACGCTGCAGGCCCCGGCCGCGTGTCCTGAGGGATGGCTGCACAGAGGGCAGCGGCTGGCCGCCGCACCCGTGGCGTTCTGGACAGGCGGTCCCTCGCCATGCAGCGGAAGGCTCAGGAGATCCCTCCCAGCGCGCGTAGTGTCCAGTTGAGCAGCGCGGCAACTCCGATCGCCGTGGGCAGAACGATCACGCCCACAGCCAGGGCCACGCGAACTCCCTGTTCCTTAATGACCATGAAGAACTGAGCGATACAGGGCATGAACAGGGTGATCGCAACCACGCTCACCACAATCTGAACCGGATCGAGCAGGCCCTGTCCTGCGAGTTGATACAACCCGGCCGCTCCGAAATCCCGCCGCAGGAAGCCGATCAGGAAGGCTGCGGTCGCTTCTCCCGGCAGGCCCAGCCAGCCCGTGACCACGGGAGCCACCCAGCGCTCGAGCACTCCCAGGATCCGAAGACGGTCTAGCACGAACAGGACGAGTGTCCCGAGCAGAAAGAGCGGCACCGCCTCACGCAGGTACCATTCCATGCGTGCCAGTGTCTTGGCGGCGATGTTCATGAGCCTCGGCCTGCGCAGCGGGGGCACCTCGAGAATGAAATCGCTGCCGCGTCCTCGGATGATGCGCGAACCCACCCAGCCGGCGACCAGGATGACCGCAGCCACGATACCGACCCAGATCGCCATGGCCCTCCAGGACAGCGCTGACAGGAGCGCCAGGATGACGGCCAGCTGGGCGGAGCATGGAACTCCCAGGGCCAGCAGGAAAATGACCAGCGTGCGCTCTTTGCGGGTTTCCAGAATGCGCGTGGTCAGCGTCGCCATGGTGTCACACCCCAAACCCAGCACCATGGGCAGCACCGCCTTGCCGTTGAGCCCCATCACCCGGAAAAGGCGGTTGCTGAGGACGGCCAGCCGCGGCAGATAGCCGGAATCCTCCAGAAGGCCAAAGGCAATGAAGAACGTGCCCACGATCGGCAGCACGATGGCCACAGCGTAAGTGAGGGCCATGGTGATCAGACCGTACTCTCCGACCAGGAGATCCCGGACCCACATCCAGGGAACACCCCATTCGACAGCGGCAATGGCCCAGGGGTTGAGATAGGCGCCGAAGATCCCTTTCTCGAGAAAGTCGACGGCCGTGCCGGCACCGAACACGCCCACAAACAAATACATGCCGTAGAGCACAGCAGCCAGGATCGGCAGCCCCCAGACCGGATGCAGGGCCCAACGGTCCAGTCGTGTGGTCCAGCTTGTGCGGCTGCCGGTCCGCACCTCTCTGGCACCTCGGGCGAGCACCTCGGCTACCTGCAGCCGTCTTGTGTTGAGGTGGAAGATCAGTGGCTCGCCCAGCTCCTCCTCCAGCTCGGTTCGCAGCCGGGCCAGACGCTGGAGCGCCTCCGCATCCAGTCGCTGTTTCAGCCAGACCTCCAGCGATTCGTCTCCGCACAGCGCCATCAGCGCCAGCGCCCGCCGGGCCACCGGGCTGTCTTCGGGCAGCATCTTCTCCACGCCGGGGAGGCAGCGCTCCACCGGATCGCTGTAGCGGAAGCGCATGGGCGAATGCCGGCCCCGGCGCAGGGAGCCGCGCACCTCCTCGACACCTTCCTTGAGGACCGCAACGGTAGGCAACACCGGTACGCCGAGCGCCTTGGAGAGGGTTTCGCTGTCCACGCGCATGCCCTCGGCGCGCGCCTCGTCCTGCATGTTGAGGGCGAGCAGGAAAGGCACTTCCATTTCGGCCAGCTGCAGGGAGAGCATCAGGCTGCGCACCAGATTGCGGGCGTCGCCCACCTGCAGGACGCCGGCCACCGGCTCGCGCAGAAAGAGGTCACGCGTCACTTGCTCGTCTTCCGAGAGGGGCAGCAGGGACTGGATACCTGGCGTGTCCACCAGGGCCAGAGTGCCGGCGCCGTCGCGCACGACCCCCTTGGCCAGTTCGACGGTGGTTCCCGGGTAGTTGGAGACGGTGGTATAGGTGCGAGTCAGGAGGTTGAACAGGACGCTCTTGCCGACGTTTGCCTGTCCGATGAGCAGAACGACCGGCTCCGCCGGCCGGCTCTGTTCACGAACTGCAGTGTGGGAAGGAGCGCTCATCAGAAAGATCCTGCTGCCACTCTCAACTGCTCGCCTGGCACGATTCGCAGTACCCCAGGATCTGATAGGAATGGCGCACGGGCCGGAAGTTAAACTCTTCACAAACGAGATTCTGGAGCTTTTCAATCGTCACGGTGCTGAACTCAACGACTTTGCCGCACGCAACGCACACGAGGTGCTCGTGGTTCTCGCGGCCCAGTGCGTGTTCGTAGAAAGCTCGGTTCCTGCCCAGATCGACCTGCCTGACCAGCTTCGAGTCGAGCAGGTGCTTGAGAGTCCGGTAGATGGTGGCCCGGGAAATAGGGTACTTTTTTCGCCGCAGCCGGAACAGGAGTGTCTCCACGTCGAAATGGTCGTGGGTGGAGAAGACCTCCCGCAGAATACGGATGCGCTCCTGCGTGCGGCGCAGGTTGTGTCGGCCAAGGTAGTCGTTGAACTGCCCGCGCTCGACCGTGTCGACGGCGCTCTTGTTATTGCGTCTCATTCTCAATAGAACCCTAATAGCGTATCACATTCGCCCGAGGCGTGGTCAACCGGCCGGAGG
>CBEVTG010000048.1:0-9206 GCA_965552745.1 uncultured bacterium | reverse complement strand
TTAGCGAGGCGGATCTTGGGTCTGTTCTTCACGCGGTGCCCAAAGCTCTCTCGGCCCGAGCGCACGCCTGCCAGCTCGAGAGGGAGAATCTGATCGTTCCACAGAGCCAGCACCCAGCGTATGGGGCGTGCAAAACTCCAGCCGGTGTCTTCCCAGTGCATACTCTTTGAGAATTTGAGCCCTTTTAGAACCTGGCCCACCAATTGCTGCAGGAGCTCGGGGGTGGAGAGGCCGGGAACACGGCGCGTGAAGCCCACGTACTCGCCTTTCGGTGTGCTGATCGTGCGAAGAGCGGCCGGTTTGATCTTGTGCCCCCGGGCAAAGCCGATGGCGGCCTTCGTCGGTCGCCCCTCCCCGTCGAAGGCCACTCGTGCCGGGGGGCCCAGCACTTCTTCCTCCCGATCATCCTGTCGAGCTGCAAGCCCGGAGATCAGTACGGCGAGGCGCCGCGGTGTCGAAAAACCTCTCCAGGACCTAGGTATGATGCGCTGCTCGCGGAGGCTGGAGGCCAGTGACTCACCAAGGGCGTTGCGGGCTGCGTCGACCGCTGCCGCCGGAATCTCCTCGCAGCCAACCTCCAGCAGGAAGTCGTTCCGGGGCCGGCTCCGCAGGCGTGCCCGGGGTACGGACCTGGAGGTCTTGCGGACGGGAGTGCCCAGGGGGAATCCGAACTCCTCCCGCTGCTGGAGATACGACTTGGCGCAGCGGCAGGCAAGATTTCGCACCCGCAGGATGTAGCCCGTGCGCTCTGTGACGCTGACGGCACCGCGGGCCTCCAGCAAGTTGAACAGGTGCGAGCAGCGCAGGCAGGCGTCGTAGGCGGGAAGCACCAGCCCTTCCTTGACGAGACGGCGGGCTTCCGCCTCCGAGCGCTGGAAGGTTTCTGAGAGTGCTTCGACGTCAGCAGACTCGAAAGCGTACTTCGAGAACTCCCACTCCTCGCGGTGGCGCACCTCCCGGTAGCTGAGGTGCTGGTTCCAGGGCAGATCGAAGATGCTGTCCGTATCGTGGAGATACATGCAGATACGTTCCATGCCGTAGGTGATCTCGGCTGAGACCGGCTCGAGTTCGAGACCACCGGCCTGTTGGAAGTAGGTGAATTGGCTGATCTCCATGCCATCGAGCAGCACCTGCCAGCCGACCCCCTGCGCCCCGAGCGTAGGCGACTCCCAGTTGTCCTCCTCGAAGCGCACATCGTGCCGGCGGGGATCGATTCCGAAGGCTCGAAGAGACTGCAAGTACAGGTCCTGGACGTCCGATGGTGACGGTTTGAGGATGACCTGGAACTGGTAATGCTTGTAGAGCCGAAATGGGTTATCTCCATAGCGTGCGTCAGAGGGGCGCCGTGACGGCTCCACGTAGGCGACGCGCCACGGCTCGGGGCCCAGGACCCGGAAGAAGGTATCCGGGTTCATGGTGCCAGCGCCGACCTCAACCCCGCACGGCTGGGAGAGAACGCAGCCGCGGCGGGTCCAGTACTGCTGCAATGCCAGGATCAAGTCCTGGAAGCTGAGCGGCATCACCGCAACCCCATCTCGCGCAGAACCCGCAGCGAGCGAAAGGGTCGTTCGGTGAAACCGGTGAGCATCAGCTGAAGAAAGTCCTCGCATTGCGCAAGCAACTCGTCGCCGCCTTCCACCTTACCCGGTGGCTGACGTATGAAAGAGCGCAATTGCTGGAGGACGCCGGGTCCCAGCTGCAGTCCGGATTCGCCGCAGCTGCAGGACTCGCAGAGCAGTCCACGCTCGCGGGGTGTGTAGCGGGTGTCGTGGTCCAGCGCGCCCGCGCAGCGTACGCAAGCGGACAGGTCGGGCAGAAGCCCGTGGAGTCTGAGAGTCCAGAGCTCGAAGTAGCGCGCCGACCAGGCCGGATCGGCTCCGGCCTCGACGGCTTCCAGCGTGGCCACCAGGAGGCGGAAAAATCGCTCCTCTGGCTGTTTCTCACGGCAAAACTCCTCGGTAAGCTCGGCCACGTACGACAGGTAGCCGGCCGCCCTGAGGCCCTGCTGAACCTCGAAGTAGGAGTGCAGAAGATCGCATTCGTCGATACGCGCCAGGTCACGCCCTTCGCGCTCGAAGTAGTGGACCCGGAGGTGGGAAAGAGGCTGGAGGGCTCCCCCGAAGCGCTTTCGACTCTTGCGGGACGAGTGCGCGCGGCCCCGTAGTTTGCCCTCGCTGCGGGTCAGGAAGACCAGGATCTGGTCCGCCTCCCCCACGGCGTAGGTACGCAGGAGGACGGCTTCTTCGGATTTTGGGGGCATCGGTTTGCGATGTTCAACAGCGTCGTGAGGGGGAAATTCTAGCACAGCACACGGGTACTCATCCGGATGCCATGCCGGACCGGCGCCAGCGTTCCATGGCCACGGCGTCCTGGCGCCAGTTCGGGTGTACCTTGACCCAGAGAAAAACGGATGCGGGGCGTTCGAAGCGCAGGCCGATTTCTTTCCGGGCGCGGCTGCCAATCTCTTTGAGTTTCTGCCCGTTCTTGCCCACCACGATAGCTCGCTGCGATTCGCGTTCAACGTAGACGATGGCCTCGATCCTCAACGATTCGTCCTGGAGTATTGAGTATCGATCCACAACCACGGACACCGCGTGCGGGATCTCCTGGCGGGTCTGCAGCAGCACCTGTTCACGGATCATCTCGGCCGCCAGCAGGCGTTCGGGCTGATCGGTGAGGTACTCTTCCGGATAGAGCGACGGGGATTGTGGAAGCAGGCCCAGGAGGGCACGCTCGAGCTCAGCGCACTGCGTCCCCTTGGCAGCCGATATTGGCACAATCTCCTGAAAGCTCCCCTCGGAGTGGACCTCCTCGATCAGGGGCAGGAGACGCGGGCGGGGTAACAGGTCGATTTTGTTAAGCGCCAGCACGATGGGCACGCGGACCTCTTTGAGGCGCGCGAACACGAAGCGGTCCCCGGGCCCCAGCCCGGTGGATGCATCGATCATGCACAGGACAACATCCGCCTCACGCAGTGTATCGGAGGCGGTCTGGACCATGTCTCGGTTCATGCGGAACTTGGGTTTGTGAAAGCCGGGAGTGTCGAGATATGCAATCTGTCCGCCCGGCAGGTTCTTCACACCCAGGATGCGGTGGCGGGTGGTCTGCGACACGGGGGTCACGATGGCCACCTTTTCGCCGACCAGTCGATTGAGAAGCGTCGATTTGCCGACGTTCGTGCGGCCAATGATTGATACGAAGCCGGAGCGATGGGGCTGATCAGTCGTCTCAGTCATTTGCACTGAGGGTACGCGAGGTACGAAGAGAGGGCGTCCAGCCTGGTCAGGCGCTCTGCCTCGGGGGGGGATCCGGTGTGGCGGGACTCAGGCGCACACGGTGCACGCGGCGGCGATCGGCATCGAGCACCTCGATGCGGATCCCCTTCACCTCCAGTTTCTCACCCGGTGAGGGGATGCGCCCCAGAGCGGAAAAGATGAGCCCGCCCACCGTGTCGTATTCCCCGTTGCTCAGATGAGCTCCGAACAGCTCCTCAACCCGATCCAGCTCGGCAAGACCGGCCACCAGGTAGGTGCTCTCCCCCTCCCGCACGATGTCGTCTTCCCGTTCGTGCTCGTCGGCAATCTCCCCCACGATCTCTTCGAGAAGGTCCTCGATGGTCACGAGACCAGCGGTTGATCCGTATTCGTCTACCACGACGGCAAGCTGCTGGCGGCTCTTCTGCATGTCGCGGAGGAGTTCCGACACGCGTTTCGTTTCCGGCACGAAATGCACCGGGCGAAGCAACTGTTCGATGTGGTCATCTGGGGTTCCCCGGCCAAGAAACGGGACCAGGTCCTTGATGTGAACGATGCCGACCATCTGATCCAGGTTATCGCGGTAGACGGGGATTCTCGAGTGTTTTTCCTGTGCGACCAGATCACGCAAAGCCCGCAACGTGGCAGCGCACTCGATGGCGATAATTTCCACCCGTGGGGTCATGACCTCTCGGACGAGAGTATCGCCGAATTCCAGAGCGCTCTTGAGGATGGCTCCTTCCTCCTCGCGCACGATTCCCTCGCGCTCACCCACATCAATAAAAGCTTCGATTTCCTCCTCGATCTCGGCGTTGCGCCGCGCGCGGGGGGCCTGGCTCGAAAGAGCCTTCCCTCCAACTACCCGTAACAGTCCTTGCATGGGAATCGTCACGGGAAGCAGCAAGTAGTGCACGCCGATCAGAGCCGGTACGATCATTGGAAAAAGGTGCTGCGGGTTGATCATGGCCAGTGGCTTGGCGACGGTCTGCTCCAGAACCGCGAGGGCACCGAAGGCCGCGATACCGACCAGCACAGTGCGCCCTGGGCTCAGACCCCGTTCCCATAGATCGGTGAGGAGCAGAAGAACCGCCGCCGCGTAACACGCCCGGTGGGCGATCTGCAACGAGACGCTCAGCAGCGCAGGAGTCTGCTCGGGGCTCCTGCCGAAGACCCCCATGAGCCGAGAATCCCGGGTCAGGAGCCGGTGAATACTCACCTGTCCGAGTGCTTGCAGCGTGGAGAGAAAGAGGGACAGGATGAGATAGGCCAGTGCGAACAGGGCGGCGAGAATGAGAGTCAGGCTCACTGTGGTGGAATCATCTCCCGTCAGGCACGACCGTGCGGGGAGGGAGGCCGAGTCTTCTGCGCAGCCTGCGCTCCGCGCGCTCCATCTGGCCATCGTCTGTTTCGTGATCGTAACCGAGAAGGTGCAGGAAGCCGTGGAGGAGAAGTAGCTGGATCTCCTTCGCCACCCCGTGGCCGTGACGAACGGCCTGGCGCCGCGCAACCGGGATGCTGATGGCCATATCCCCTAGATAGGGCTCCTCCTGGGCGCACGGATGTTCACCATCTCCTCCGGCTGGAAACGACAGCACGTCGGTGGTCGCGTCCACACCGCGGTAGCGGGCGTTGAGCGAGCGCATGCGCGAATCGCCCGCAAACAGCACCGTGAGAGTCCGGGGGGCAGCCCGGGATGAAACGGACCGCAGGTCAGAATCTGCAGGTGCAAGCGTCGCCGCGCGCTGAAGCAGGCGCCGGCAACGCACTGCGGACAGGGGCAGTCGCGGAAGGCGCGAGACAACCTCGACCTTCAGGGCGCTACCTGTGGACACCGGCTTCTTCTTCGACGCGCTCGCGGGAGGTTGGGAATTCATAACCGGGGTACTCGATGCGGTGGTGGTAGACGCTCACGAGGGTCTTTACGTAGGCGTCGAGGATTCGATTCAGATCCGCAAACGTCAGATCACATTGATCAAGTTGTCCATCGAGAACAATATCGTTAGTGATCTTCTTCATCATCTCGCGGAGGCGCTGCGGTGTCGGTTCTTCCAAGGTGCGTGCTGCTGCCTCGACGGCATCAGCCATCATGAAAATCGCAGCCTCCTTGGTCTGCGGTTTTGGACCCTGGTATCGGTAGAGGTTGACGTCGACCTCATCGACATCCGTCTCGAGCTTCTTGGCCTTCTTGTAGAAAAAGCTCATGAGGCGAGTGCCGTGGTGCTGCGGAATAATGTCAAGAATTTTCTGGGGCAGGTTGTGCTCCCTGCCGAGGCGGAGCCCCTCTTTCACATGGCTCGAGATGATCAGAGCGCTCATATGAGGAGCAAGTTTCTCATGCCGATTCTCACCGTCACGCTGGTTCTCTATGAAATAATCGGGTTTTGTGACCTTACCGATGTCATGGTAGTAGGAGGCCACGCGACAGAACAATGGGTTCAGGCGCAGGGCTTCCGCTCCGGCCTCAGCCAGGGTTCCAACCATCACGCTGTGGTTGTAGGAACCGGGTGCCACCAATGCCAGCCGCTTCAGGAGAGGGTTGTTGAGGTTTGACAGCTCGAGCAGGCGAACGTCGGTGAGCACGTTGAAGAGGGATTCAAACCAAGGAAGCAGAAACGACACCACAAACACGATCAAAAGGCCGCCGCCGAAACCACAAAGCGCGTCGAACAGGAGGTTTTTGAGGATCAGTGGATCGCGCGAGAACGATCCGGTGAGCAGATGGATGGAGCTTGCAGCCACGAAGTTCGCCAGGCCAACCAGAATACCGGCGCGATAAAGGGCCGTTCTCTGCTGATAATGGGTCACGCCATAGATGGCGGCGAAATGGCTGAGCAGGCAGAACAGAGTGAGATGGAAATTCCAGCCCTGCATCATGCCGTAGAGCAGGCTGAAGAAAATCGAGTAGACCATGGCGATGCGGGCATTCGCGAGCAGCGTAACCAGCATCGCGCCTGCGGCTACAGGGCCTAGGTAGTGGTAGGCGTCCACACGATTGTAGGGCAGGGTTTCGAAGCTGCTGGCGATCGTTTCCGCGAGCCAGCTTGCGCCCCCGGCGAGGATCCCCATCAGCACGCTGACGAATACGAGCATCCCGAACAGGTTCTTCACTCCGCGGAAGGCGCGCGAATGGAAATTCGCGTAACGCCAAAGGAAAAACCCCAGCATAGTCAGAAGGATGACATTCCCGGTCAGCCCGCGCATCTCGATGGCGGCGTGTTTTCGCTCCCCAAGAACGCGGAGGACGCTGATCACCTCATCGCTCAGCTCCTCCCCCTTCCGCGCAATGAGCTTGCCGCGGGGATAGAGTGTGACGAGCGGCACGACATTAGCCGCCGCTTCTTCGCGGCGTTTCTCCGTTTCGCTGCTGTTCAGCGTCAGCGTTGGGGTGACGAACTGGGCAAAGAAGTCCTCAATCACTCGCCTTTGGGTTTTGGCCGGAGGTAGCTTGAGGCGCTGGAATTCCTCTGAAAACCTCGCCCGTGCCAGCTCGAGGTCGGGGTTTTGATCGAGATTTGTTTCCTTCCATTCTTGTCCGCTCTTGATATCGCGAACCCTGACCTCAGGGTTTCGCGCGTCCAGCTGTGCATCACTGATCACGACACCCCGCAGCGAGCGTGTGAGCGCGGCGAAAATTCCTGTCTCGACTTCTATGTTGAACTCGGCGGCCAGAAGCGCCTTGATCGTATCGTTGTCAATCCGAAATCCGAGATCCTGACGAAGCTTCTTGACCAGACTTTCAGGGGGCGTTTTCAGCACCTCCTGGCGGTGCACCCGCTGTTCGCCCTGTGGGCTGGAAGCCGCTTTGCGCAGGGCTGCCGACAGAGTCAGGCGGGCTCTTTCGAAGCCTTCGTGGAGGCGTTCTTTCAGATCCTCAACGTAGGTCGAGTTGTAGTCATAAAGCGGGAGGACCTTGTCGCGCTCCGCCTGCTCGCGCTCCTGGGTCGTTTGTTCGTCCTGGACCTCGAGTTCATAAGGTGCCCGGATGTCGACGGGAGCAAGATCGCCTATTTGTAGGCCGCTGAGATCGATCCCCGTTCCCGGTCTTGGGAGCATGAGGGCGAAGAAGATCACGAAAACTACTCCCCACACACGATCCTTCTGGAACAGAGCATCGATGCGCTGCTGCCAATTGGCGGACCGCAGTGAAGCCCACCACCCACGGGCCTGAAACCAGTGGCCGTTCTCTCCCGCATGTCCTTTGCGGGGCGCGGAGGTTGAGTTGTTCTTCATCGAAGGGTGACCTGCGGCGGGGTCAACGGGATTCGGTGCTTGAAGGGACGCCTTCGGGCAGGACTGTCTCCTCGGGGGGTTCAGCCGGAGACCTGACATGGGTCCCGGTCCGATTCCCGTTGTAGTTCTGATAAGCGCGGATGATGCTCGCCACGAGGTTGTGTCGTACGACGTCCGTCTCGTCGAAATAGACGAAGACAATTCCCCGCACATCTCCGACCACTTTCTGCGCTTCCACCAGTCCACTCACGCGAGTATCCGGCAGGTCGATCTGGGTGACATCGCCGGTGATGACCGCCTTCGAGTTCGTACCAAGCCGTGTCAGCAGCATCTTCATCTGCTCGGAGGTGGTGTTCTGGGCCTCGTCGAGAATGACGAATGCGTCATTCAAAGTTCGGCCCCGCATGAATGCCAGAGGAGCAATCTCAATCGTGCCTCGTGCGAGAAGAGAGTCCGCCCGCTCGCGCTCGACAAGATCGTACAGAGCGTCATAGAGAGGCCTCAGGTACGGGTTCACCTTCTCCACCATGTCGCCAGGGAGGTATCCGAGCTTCTCACCCGCCTCCACCGCAGGCCGGGCCAGGACGATCCGGTTGACGCGGCGCTCCAGGAGGCTGTTGACGGCCATGGCCACCGCCAGGTAAGTCTTACCGGTGCCGGCAGGTCCGATTCCGAACACCATGTCGTGCTCGCGAATGGCTTCCAGGTAGCGCCGCTGGTTGGGGCTCTTGGGCACGACCTCACGGCGCATGGAGGATGCCTTGACGCGGTCACCCGCCAGCAGACGTGCCAGCTTCACGTCACCATCTTCCTGAAACAACTTCACTGCCAGCTGAACATCTCCGCGACGCAACGGATGTCCTTTTTCGGCGAGCTCCGAGAGCTGTGAAATCAACCTGGCGGCCAGCTTTGTCCGGCTCGGGTCGCCGCGCAGCGTGAGGTCGGTTCCACGAGCTGCAATCTTCACGCGGAACGCCTGTTCCAGGATTTTGAGGTTTTCGTCGTAAGCTCCGAACAGGGTCTCAAGTCCCCGTTCGCTCACAGAAAGCTTTCTCATGGGGGCGGGCAAGGTCCTCCGGTCATCTCTGTGCTCGGGACAGCCCGCGAAGGCGTGAAGCTCTCAGAACGGTTCACCTCGCAAAAGTTTGACAGGGGGGAAGATAAGGTCGGGAGACGTTAGAGTCCAGCCGATGAGACAAGCCTAAATAGCTGAGCTGATGGTAGATACATAGCCCACCATCCGGACCACACAGAAGAGGCATGGCCCCTGGCCCCCGTTGGGGAGCATCGGTCACTGAACTCATATTGCCTTTCTTTGGTAGCACATCGACCTGCTGGGTGTCAAATCCCGCTTCCCGCGGCAGCCGGCTCACCAGCAGGAGCCTGGAAAATGACGGGGACGCCCTTACCGGATCGAGTTTGGTAGAGATACAACTGGGTTTGATGGGGTCGGTTGTAAGCCTTCACTCAGGTGGGCTCTAGCGACAGGCGGTGTTGAAAACTCTATAGATACGCTCCTGGTAAAAATTCTTCCCAGCGATGATTACCCGCCTCACCAGCGGAGTGAACTCTATTGTTCTCTAAGAATTACGTGGATTGATTGCTACGGGATTGCTAGACAGATCTGAATCTAAGAGTCCGTGCCAAGACGCACCGGCATCCTCAGGGTGTTGGTAGGCTTCGACCCTCCCCCCTAGTCGCAGGGTCCGAGACTCTCGTCGT
>CBEVTG010000047.1:0-9270 GCA_965552745.1 uncultured bacterium | reverse complement strand
CGGCCACCGCTATGACATGGTGAGTGCCGCTCTCGCCGCTGGAGAATTGGATCCGCTTGACGTGCAGATGCGTGTAACGGCTCTCGAAGCCGTGCACGATGGCGAAACCTTCGGTTCACTGTCGATCGCCTTTAAACGCATCCGCAAGATCCTGGCCCAGGGCTCCGGAGACGGCGCAGTTGACTCGCAGCTTCTCAAGGAGAAAGCTGAACGCGGGCTGCACGAGCGAATGAACCAGGTTCGCGGCGAGCTGGAGAGCTTGCTGCCGCGGAGGAACTACTCTGACGCCCTGCGCGCCGTGGCTTCGCTGAGGCCCGTGATCGACACTTTTTTCGACGATGTGCTGGTCATGGATCCCGATCCGAACCTGCGCCGGAACCGCATGGGTCTGCTGCGCTCGCTCTCCGAGATGTTCTTGAAGCTGGCGGACTTCTCTGAAATTGTCGTGGAAGGGGAGAGCAAGGCGTGAGCCGCGATCCCAAATCCGCGAAGCCGACTCCTCCCGCCTCCGGCCGCCGGATCCTCTTCTTCGGCGGTGGGAAGGCGGACGGCCAGGCAGATCAGAAGGATTTGCTAGGCGGCAAGGGAGCCAATCTCCATGAGATGACTCGTCTGGGCATACCCGTGCCTCCCGGCTTCACCCTCAGCACGGAGATCTGTCGCTATTTCATGGATACGGACGGACAGTTGCCCGAGAAACTCGAATCGGAGGTCGACAACGCCGTTCGCAGGCTTGAGTCTCTCTCAGGGAAACAGTACGGCGGTGGTCCGGTGCCCCTGTTGCTATCGGTCCGCTCTGGCGCGCAAGTATCGATGCCCGGAATGATGGACACCATTCTCAACCTGGGCCTCAATGACGCGACGGTCGAGAAACTGTCGGCGGCTACCCGCGACCCGCGCTTTGCGTGGGATTGCTACCGCCGCCTCGTGCAAATGTACTCCAACGTGGTCCTCGGAGCCGATTCCGAACGTTTCGAGGAACGCCTGGCCGCGCGCTGCAAGCGGAAGCAATCGGGCACTGAAGCCTCCCTTGGGGTGGCTGACCTTCGGGAGCTGACTCGGGAATTTATTTCGCTCACGGGCACCTTTCCCCAGGATCCCCGCGAGCAGCTCTGGGGAGCCATCCGCGCCGTCTTCAGCTCCTGGAACACGGCCCGCGCGAAAACCTACCGGCGGATGCACCGGCTTCCCGACTCCTGGGGCACCGCGGCCAATGTGCAGACCATGGTGTACGGAAACATGGGTCCGGACAGCGCGACCGGCGTGGCGTTCAGCCGGGACCCTGCAAACGGCGAGCGCGTCCTCTACGGCGAATTCATGCCGAACGCCCAGGGCGAAGATATCGTGGCTGGCATCAGAACCCCCCAGGGCCTCCGGCGAGCGGTGGTGCCGACGGGAGACAGCCTCGAGGAGATGATGCCTGAGGTTTTTGCCCTCCTGGAAAGCACCACACGCCGGCTCGAGGCGCACTTCGGCGATCTTCAGGATATTGAATTCACGGTCGAGAAATCTCGTTTCTATATCCTGCAGACACGCTCGGGGAAACGAACCGGAACCGCCGCGGTGCGTGCGGCTGTCGAGATGTTCGATGAGGGTTTGATCGGGCAATCACAGGCCGTGCAACGTGTCGAACCCGGCCAGCTCCAGCACCTGCTGGCTCCTGTCTTCGAGCCGGAGGCGCGAGAAGCCGCCGTTCGCGATGGCCGAATCATCGCGCGCGGACTCAACGCGGGACCGGGCGCGGCAAGTGGCAGCATGGTTCTCAGCGCTTCGGAAGCCATTCACAAAGTGCGTGACCTTGGGGAAAGAGTGATCCTGGTGCGCACGGAAACTTCGGCCGAGGACATCGCCGGCATGGCGGTGGCCGAGGGGATTCTCACCGCGCGCGGCGGCATGACCTCCCACGCCGCGGTCGTGGCCCGCGGCATGGGGAAATGCTGCGTGACCGGATGCGGAACCCTCGACGTGGATTCGGTCAAGGGTCGGGTACGTGCGAACGGCCGACTGCTGCGGGAGGGTGACTATCTTTCGATTGACGGCTCCACGGGCGAGGTCATCGAAGGCATGCTCCCGACCCGTCCTTCGGAGATCGTTCAGGTTCTCATTGAAAAATCTCTGGCCCCGGACGATTCCGCTACATTCCGGAATTTCGAACGACTCATGTCATGGGCTGACGGGGCGCGCCGCCTGAGAGTGCGTGCCAACGCCGACACTCCACTCGACGCTGAGATAGCGCGACACCTGGGCGCGGAAGGTATCGGACTATGCCGGACCGAGCATATGTTCTTCGCTCCCGATCGCATCGCCCCCATGCGCGCCATGATTGTGGCCGATAGAGAAAGCGAACGATGCAAAGCGCTCGAACGTCTTCTCCCCATGCAACGCGAAGATTTCTCCGGAATCCTGCGTGCAATGGAGGGGTTACCGGTCACCATCCGCCTGCTCGATCCTCCCCTGCACGAGTTCCTGCCCGAGGAAGATGAAGGACTCGAGGAAGTGGCAAGAGACCTGGGCATCACGGTGAGCAAACTGCGCCGGAAGGTGGAGACACTGCGGGAGGTCAACCCGATGCTGGGCCACCGCGGTTGTCGCCTGGGGATTAGCTATCCTGAGATCTACGAGATGCAGGTACGCGCCATTTATGAAGCCACCTGCGCCCTCAGGCGACAAGGGGTGGAAGCCATCCCGGAAGTCATGATCCCTCTGGTCGGCACGCCAGAAGAGCTGCGCCGTGTGCGCCTGCAAGCCGAGGAAGTTGCACGGCAGACCCTTCATGCCAGCGGGCAGGAGGTCGAGGTGCTGATCGGCACCATGATCGAGGTGCCACGCGCCTGTCTGACCGCGGGCGAAATCGCCAAAGAGGCTGACTTCTTTTCCTTTGGAACCAATGATCTTACGCAGATGACGTTCGGGTTTTCCCGCGACGATGCAACTTCCTTCCTCCCGGAGTACGTCGAGTCGGGCATTCTGCCGTTCGACCCCTTCCAGTCGGTCGATGTCGACGGGGTGGGAGTCTTGGTGCGGCAGGCAGTCGAGGAGGGCCGCCGGTCACGGCCCGATCTGAAGCTTGGCGTGTGCGGTGAGCATGGCGGTGACCCTGATTCCGTGAAATTCTTCCATCGTTGCGGCCTGGATTACGTTTCGTGTTCGCCTTACCGGGTGCCAGTTGCGCGCCTCGCCGCTGCTCAGGAGGCTTTGCAAGAGAGCGGCGACGATTCCAGCGCGCGGAGTCCCGGCGTGCGAGCCGGCCGGACCCGGCGCTCGTGAGGGGTTTGCTGGCCAGAGCCGGCCTCCGGGAGGCAGTTTCATCCGGGAGCCCGAGAGGGGATACATGCGGCGCCGCCGGCCTCTGAAACTCTGTATTCTCTCCCGCAAACGCACCCTCTACACGACGCGGAGGCTCGTGTCGGCCGCACGCAGTCAGGGTCACACCGCTCTAGTGGTCGACCCTCTAGCATGCCACATGGGGATTGGGCCGCGTTTCAACACTATTTATCACCGAAACCCTCGCAAACGGCTCACCGACGTGGATGTCGTCATTCCACGCATCGGCGCATCCATCACCGAGTACGGTCTGGCAATCGTCAATCAGTTCGACATCATGGGAGTGCCTCTCATTAACAACTCCGTGCCGATCGCGCGTTCGCGCGATAAACTGCGCTGTCTGCAACTTCTCTCCCGACACGGTATCGACATCCCGCGAACCGTGATGGCTCGGACACCGGCTCAGATCGAGCGGGCCGTCCGGCTTGTGGGTGGTTGCCCGGTCGTGCTCAAGCTTCTTCAGGGGGCTCAGGGTCTGGGAGTGCTTCTGGCTGAAACACCCCAGCAGGTTGAATCGCTTTTGGATACCTTCTGGGGAATGAACCAGAATCTGCTGGTTCAGGAGTACATCCGCGAATCGAGCGGCAGGGATGTCCGGGCGCTGGTTGTCGGGGGGCGGGTGGTGGCAGCGATGAGGCGAACCGCACCTGCCGGGGAGTTCCGATCCAACATTCACCGGGGCGGTGCGGGCTCTCTCATCGATCTGGAGCCTGAATACGAACACGTCGCCGTGCAGGCAACGGCCATCGTGGGTTTGCAGATCGCCGGTGTCGATCTGCTGGAGTCGAATAGAGGCCCCAAGGTGGTTGAAATCAACTCCTCACCGGGATTCGAGGGACTCGAGGCCGCCGGCTCGCGGGACATTGCCGGAACCATCGTGCACTACGTGGTCGAATACGCCCGCCAGAAAATGCGAGGGCGCCGGCTGACATCCGGCGCCCGGGTTCGAACAACAGGGATCAACGGGCGGCGAACCGCCGCCCGCAAGGCACGTTAGCTCACGTAGAACTCCGGCCGGAGCTCGTTCAATGCCTGCCGAAGGCGAGTCAAGGCGACCTTCTCCAGCTGCCGGACGCGCTCGCGGCTGCAGCGCAGAATCTGCGAGACTTCCTTGAGAGTGTGGTTGGTATCTCCCGTAAAACCGAAGCGACGATCGATGATCAAACGTTCGCGTTCAGGCAGTCGGCTCAGAGCCATCGCGAGAATGCCGCGGATCTCCTCATCGTAGATCCGTTTATCCTGCCTCTCCTCACCATCGTCGGCCAGCAGGCTGAGCAGAGGTTTGTCTTCGCTGGCGTCGATGGCAGCGTCATACGAGCGGACAGTCGGCAAGAGTGACCGGTACATGGCGCAATCACCTCCTCGTTCAATTCACACGAATCCTACAATGCAAGATGGTTGCCAGAATATTCCAGGGGCCCCGCCACCCGAGCCCCCGCGTGCTGGCGGCAACCTGCGCCGGTGCGGATGAATTATCTAACGTTCTGATTTAATTAAACTTATCGGCCTACTCGTGGATCGCCGATACCACCCGATGGGGAATCCAGGCCCCGCCCGGCGGCACCCACTGCACAGGTTGGCGTTTCGTTGAAGGGATTAGCCGGCCTGAGAGCTGCGGGGTGGTCCACTGTCGAGGACGGTTCCTGGCCCGGGAACGTCTCCCGGGAGAGACACCTGGCGCGCTCAGGGCGTGCTAGTAGCTTCCATGGCGGGGCACAGGCTGATCAGGAACCCCACAGGATCCCCCCTGGAGTCTCGTACCGGTTGGGCGTCCGCATGGAAACACCTCGACTCGGCCACCGGCGAGATCGGCTCTACCGGCGGCAGATCCCCCGGATCTCGCCCCCGGAGCATCAGCTGGAGCATCGGCTCGAGCGAGTCGGGGCCCAGCGCCGACCCCACCGAAGCGCCGTCGGCGAGAGCCCCGACCGCCTGTGCGAACGCGGGGTTGCAGTAGCGGATGATGAGATCCTGATCGACCCAGGCCACGGGCAGCTTGACTCTCTCCGCCAGGAGGTGAAAGCGGGCCCCCATCTCGCGGATTTTCTCGGCCTTCAGGGAATCGAACTGCTTGAAGGTGGCTAGGAGTCTCTCGACTCCCTCCGACAGTTCCCCAATCTCATCGTGAGTCCGGGGCAGGGCCCCCACGCTGTAGTCTCCCTGTGCGGCCTGCTGCAGCGCATGTAGCAGGCGCCTCAGGGGCCCGACGATCCGCCCCGGCATGCTCAGCATCAGATAGAGAGTCAACAGAACTCCCACGACCAGCGCCACCAGAAGATTACGCTGCGCATAGTTGGCGGCCTGAAGGGATTGCGCGCGAGCCCGCGAGGCCCGCTGCCAAGCTTCCTCGGCCATGGCACGCCCTTCGGCGGCCAGCGCCTCTCCCGCCTGCCTCAGGTGCTGCAATGTCGAATCGCGTTGCCTCTCCCCGGCAAGATGCAGCGAGGACAAAGTTTGGGCTACCGTCCGGTAGTCCTCGAGTCGGCGGCGCGCTTCCTCGAGGTGAGAATCATTCGGGGCCGTACCCCATCCGTCGCTGTCGAGCAGGCGTTCGATTTCCTCCAGCGCGGCGGCCTGCCGCTCGAGGGCTTGAGTCGAATTTGACCGCAGAAACTCCTGCTCTTCCTGGAGGGCGAGCCGGATGTTGATGGTGATTCGAACACCCGTCCATGCCAGAGGGGCCTCCACCTCTGCCAGTTGGCGCAGGCTGGTCTGCATTTGCGCGGAGTAATAGAGCGCCAGAACGAATGCCGGAGCGACCGCCCCCAGCACCAGAACCATGGCCAGGGCAACCCGTGCGCGGATCCCGCCCCTCCACCACCGGTGCGGACGCGCGGAACCGTTGCCGAAGGGTCCTTTCCCGTACTCTGCATCGCGCCGGGGTGACGCGGAATTGTTCAGGCCACGTTTCATGGTGATACCAGCCGCTCGATAGCGTCATCCGGACCCACCACAACCAGAATGTCGTGAGCGTCCACCCGATCATCAGGAGAGGGAAGATCGTTCACGGTCACCTCAAAACGGTTCTCGCCTTGATCGGTTACCTCCGGTCTACGATGTTGGATTGAAATCAGATTGACACCGTAGCGTGCGCGTAAATCGATTTCTCGTATGGATCGGCCCACGAACTCCGGCCGTGGCAGCACTTCCGCCATCGAGTGTCCGGATGTGAGGGTAATCTTTTCCTGAAGGTCCGGCGCCAGAATGCTCTTGGCCAGTTCCTCACCCATCTCCTGCTCGATCTTAACGACCCGGACCGCACCTATCTCTTCGAGGATCAGGTGATGGAGCTCGTTGGTGGCGCGGGCCACAATGCGGGGAACGCCCAGTTTACTGAGCAGAGCGGTCGCCATCACCGACGTCTCGACGCTCTCACCAACGGCTACAATCGCGGTGTCGACAACCTCCAAACCTGCGGACCGCATGGCGGCCTCGTTGGTGGCATCCAGACAGATGGCCTGGGCAACCTGGTCTTTGATGCTCTCGATGACCTCTGGATCACTATCGATTGCCAGAACCTCGGCCCCCTTCTGTGCCAAAGTTCGAGCGACCGCCGTTCCAAACCGTCCCAGACCAATCACAGCGAATTGCAACATGACATCTCCTTGAATCACCCGCCGGGGCCTCAGCCCACGATAATCTTCCCCTCAGGATAATGAACGGGTATGACCGCCCGGCTGCGCCCGACTGCCAGGGCCAGCGTCAGCGGCCCGATGCGCCCTGCAAGCATGAGAAACACCATGAGCACACGCGCCGTCAAACCCAGCTGCGGAGTGACTCCGGTGGACAACCCGACTGTGCCAAAGGCCGAGACCGACTCGAACAGCAAGCGGTCAAAGCCGAGGTCCGGCTCGAGCGAAAGAAACAGCGAAAAAAAGACCGCCACCACGATGCCCGAAACCAGGGCAACTGCGATGGCCTTGTTCACTGTCTCTCCTCCAATTGTACGCCCGAACACCTCCACCTGCGGCCGGCCGCGGAGGAGGCTCCGGAACAGAAGTATCAGTACCACCACCGTGCTGATCTTGACGCCCCCGCCCGTGGAGCCCGGCGAGGCCCCGACCCACATCCACAGGATCATCACCAGCAGAGTGGCCGGCTTCACGGCCGCGATGTCGATGGTGTTGAATCCCGCCGTGCGTAAAGTCACCGATTGAAATGCCGAGGCCAGTGCCTTCTCTCGCAGCGGCAGGCCGGCCAGTGTGTTGTCGAACTCGACAAAGAAGATCACCAGTGTACCAACCAGAAGGAGGCCCGCGCTCGACATGAGAACGAGCCGGGTATGCAGGCTGAGTGCCGGCCAGCGCCCTGCACGAAGCGAGTGCCATACCTCGCGACGGCCGAGATCCGAGATGACCATGAAGCCGAGACCGCCGGCGATGATCAGGGCTCCGATACACAGATGTACCCAGAGGCTGTCTCTGAAACCTATCAGACTATCCGTGAAGAGTGTAAAGCCTGCATTGCAGAAAGCAGACACGGCGTGGAAGATGGCCAGGTAGGCGGAGGAAGCCATCCCTCCACTCTCAATCCACCAGTAGATCCACAGAAACAGGAATCCAGCAGCCTCGATGCTGAACGTCATGATCACGATGAAACGGATCGTACGCCTGAGGAGCTGGGCGCTGTCCTGTTCGAGTAAAGATTGAAGCGCCCGGCGCTGGCCGAATCCCAGTCGCCGGCCGAGCAACAGGGCGGCAGCCGTCGACAGGGTCATGATTCCCAGCCCCCCGGCCTGGATCAGCGCCAGGATGACCCATTGGCCGAAGAGCGAAAAATAAGTTCCGGTATCCACGACGACCAGGCCGGTGACGCAGGCAGCGGACGCTGCGGTAAAAAGGGCCTCGTGCCAGGCGGCCGGTGTATCTCCCGCAGCGGCGGCGGGCAGGCTCAGTAAATAGGTTCCGATCAGAATCAGGAATCCGAACGAGAGCAAAAGTAACCGCTCGGGTGTCGTCTGAAGCGCTCGCAGCCAGTCCCGGGCCCAGGGAGTGCTGAAGATCCAGCGCAGCGCCAGCGCGGCTTGCCGCAGGAGTACCAGAATGAGCGCAGGATAGAGCCCCGGCAGGCCCACCACAGTGATGACCAGGACGGCCACGTCGAACGCCGAGTGCCGCACCGACGAGCGACCCATCTCACGCCAGCGAAGTACGGTACGTACCGAGGCGGTGACCAGAAACAACACCAGTAGCACAGGATCAAAGAGGGACATACCCCTGTGCCAGACCTCGGACAGATCGAGCCTGTAACCATGCTCGAGCAGGACGCGCAGCAGGACCAGACCCGCCACGGCCATGGTGGCGTGCTCAAACCTTTCGCCGGCGAAATACCGGCGTGGCACCTTCAAGGTGGAAGTTTCTGCAGACATGAAGCCCGCGAACGGCAGCATGGCTCGCGGTGAAGCCCTACTATACCGGATTTTCCCAGTCGCTCCCCATCGCGCTGAAGCCGGGCGTTGACCCTTCGCCGCCAGGGTTGCTAGGATGCGTCCACCGTCATGGGTGCTATTCAGCGTCTCGAGAACGGCGTCATCGATCAGATCGCCGCGGGTGAAGTCATTGAACGCCCCGCCTCCGTAATCAAGGAATTGATCGAGAACGCGCTCGACGCGGGAGCACGGCGCATCCGGATCGAGACCCAGGGCGCCGGCCTGAGCCTCATCCGGGTGCTCGACGATGGCTCCGGCATCGCTTCCGCCGATCTGGCGCTGGCTCTGGAGCGGCACGCCACCAGCAAGATTCGCAATACCTCCGATCTGCACCACATCCAGACTCTCGGGTTTCGAGGCGAAGCCCTTCCTTCGATTGCCTCCGTGAGCCGTTTTAAATTGATCAGTTGTGCCGCGGGGGCCGTGGAGGGTGCCGTGGTGTCAGTCCAGGGAGGCCAGCAGGGGGAGGTGCAGCCACACCCCCATCCGCCCGGTACTCAGGTCGAAATCCGCGACCT
>CBEVTG010000046.1:0-9508 GCA_965552745.1 uncultured bacterium | reverse complement strand
CAGGCGGTTGGCTAAGGTCTCGAGGCCCTCTTTTATAGGAGGAGCGTTCGTTCGACAGATGTCCTGCCACAGTGGGTAGGGCGAGGAAGCGATGCGCAGCAGATCGTGCAATGCACTGCCGGTGAGATCCGTCACCCGTTGATCACCGGTCGCCAGTTCGTCGAGCATCGAGGACAGTGCGATCACCATGAGCTGAGGGAGGTGGCTGACGGTGGCGGCAATCTTATCGTGTTCTTTCGGATCAATCCAATGGGGCCGCGCTCCCAGGCTGCGAACCCAGCGCTCGAGCGCCTGCAGCTTCACCTCCGGGGTTCCTGGCAACGCACAGAGAGCGTACGGGGCATCCCGCATGAGATCCGGGTCAGATGCCTGCGCCCCTGACCGCTCTCGGCCCGCCATGGGGTGGCCGCCGATGAAGTGAGGACCATCCTCCGGATGGAAAACTTGCTCGGCTTTCTCGCATACAACCAATTTCGAGCTCCCGGTATCGGTGACCACAGAGCCGGGCGAGGAAGCCGCAGCAACCTCGGGCAGGAGATCCAGGATCGAGCCCACCGGGGCGGCCAGGACGACAAGATCAGCATCGCGGCAGGCTTCCGCTGCGGAGTCAACCCAATGGTCGACGCCGGTCTCCACCGAGCTCGGAGGAGGAGCTGGATCGAATCCCCGTATCTGAATCCCCGGGTCGGCGCAGCGGGAAGCTCTGGCCAGTGTCGCCCCGATCATCCCGACCCCAATGAACGTTACCTGTCGAAAAGCGCTCACAGGCATCTCCCAACGGCCGGCGCGATGATGCCTAACTGGCCGATGAGCTCATCTAGTTGTTCAGGAAACAGGGACTGTCCTCCGTCAGACATTGCATTCTCCGGATCGGGATGAACCTCGATCATGAGTCCGTCGGCACCCGCCGCCAACGCAGCCCGCGCCATAGGGATGACCTTGTCGCGCCGGCCCGTGCCATGGCTTGGATCGGCGATGACCGGCAGGTGGCTGAGGCCCTTGAGGATCGGGAGCGCGGATATGTCCATTGTGTTTCGTGTGTAGTTTTCGAAGGTCCGGATCCCTCGCTCGCAAAGAATTACCTCCCGGTTACCCCCTGCGAGAATGTATTCCGCGGACAGTAGAAGCTCCTGGATCGTCGCCGACATGCCCCGCTTGAGGAGCACCGGTTTTCTCACCTTACCCAACTCCTTCAGGAGGTGAAAATTGTGCATGTTTCGAGCTCCGACCTGGAGAATGTGCGCGTATTCGCTGACCAACGGAATCTGTGAAGCATCCATGACCTCCGAAACCACTTTGAGTGCGTGCCTGTCCCCGGCTTCACGGAGAAGCCGCAGTCCCTTCTCTCCGAGTCCCTGAAACGAGTAGGGTGATGAGCGTGGCTTGAATGCGCCTCCACGCAGGATAGCGCCCCCGGCCCTTTTAACGATGTCAGCGGAGGTCTCGATCTGTTCACGAGATTCTACCGAGCATGGACCCAACATGAGAATGATTTTCGGACCGCCGATTTTCACTCCACCCACGTCCACAATCGTGTCTTCCGACTGAAAGATCCGTCCCGCCAGCTTATAGGGTTCACTGATCTTTAAGACCTCGTGGACTCCGTCGAGTACCTGGAAATCAGCGGGATCCAGAACGGCCGTCCCCCCGACCGCCCCGATGACTGTACGATTAGCTCCGGTCGAGCGATGAGCGTCGAAGCCCCGGCGCACCAGCAGATCGATCACCTTCTGAACTTGCTGTTCGCTCGCTTTAGGACTCATGACAATAACCATCGCCCCTACTCCTCTCCCGGTTTGCAAGAACCACCGGATTCTTGTACGGCCAGCCTCTCGAGCCTGCGGGATTCGTCGATGATGCGCTCGAATAGCCGGCGGATTGCCGATTCTTCAAGTGGACCGGGATTATTTTCTCTGATTCGTGCCAGGATCTCCTGTTCGCGCTCAGCGCAGTAGATCGGCAATCCCATTTCACGCTTGAGCGTGCCTACGTCGAGGGCATAACCGGCGCGACTGTTGAGCAAGCGAAGAAGTTTGTGATCAATGACATCGATCTGGCGTCGGAGTTCCTCCATGCGAGTCTGACCATCGTTAGGACCCGTCTGCGATTTTCCGGCGGCGGAACGGTGCGGTCTCTGGTTCCTCGAGCGTCTCCGTGGAGATCGCGGCGGAGAGTTTTTTCTTGCCATCATGACCTCGGGCCCTCTGTCTCGGGCCGTCGCCCCGTGGCCAGGTGACGCAAGAACGCTCCCGCTTCCCGAAGCGCATCAGCGGGTTTGCTCGAAGCAACACGCTCCACCAAAGCGCTGCCTACGACCACGCCGTGAGCAGCACCCGACAGTGCCCGGACGTGATCAGGACTCGATATTCCAAACCCCACGGCCACAGGGGTTGTGCTCAGGCGAGTCAGGGATTCGACCTCCGCACGCAAGTCCGCGGTGAGGTTCGGTCGTGCGCCGGTCACGCCCGTGCGCGAGACGTAGTACACAAATCCTCGCGCCAGAGAAAGAATCTTCCGGGTGCGGGCTTCCCCGCTCGTGGGTGCCAGGAGGGGCACGAGAGCAAGAGCCTGTTCATCGAAGGTCTTGCGAAGATCGTCCGCCTCTTCAGGCGGCAGATCGGTGACAATCGCTCCGTCGACGCCGGCGGCCGCCGCCTCCTCCGAAAACTTCTCCAGGCCATACTGGAGGATCGGGTTGTAGTACGAAAACAGCAACAACGGGGTTTCCGAGCGCGAGCGGATCTGACGCACCATCTGCAACACGCTTTTGAGGGTAACGCCGTGCGCCAGGGCACGGGCAGCCGCCCGCTGGTTTGTGGGCCCGTCCGCCAGAGGATCCGAGTGGGGCACCCCAATCTCGATCAAGTCGGCTCCTGCCTCAATCAGGGACTCAACCAGGGCGGGCGTCATTTCGGGAGAAGGATCTCCACCCGTGAGGTAAGGAATGAGAGCCACCTCTCCCACCCGGTTTCGGCGCTCGAAGGCGGCGGCGATGCGTTTCATGAGTCGTCCTCGATTGCCCGGACACTGTCGATGTCCTTGTCTCCCCGGCCTGAAAGGTTCACGATCACGCAGGAATCCGGAGCCAAGCCCGGGGCTTCCCGGCGAAGATAGGCCGCCGCGTGACTGCTCTCGAGCGCTGGAAGTATTCCTTCACACTTCGAAAGCTCATGGAAAGCCTCCAGCGCTTCCTGGTCGGAGGCCGTGGAATACTCACACCGTCCAAGCTCCCGCAGGTAAGCGTGTTCGGGGCCCACCGCGGCATAATCTAGTCCGGCGGACACCGAATGGGTGGGATCGATGTTTCCGGAATCGTCCTGCAGAATCCAGGTGTAGGTTCCCTGAAGAACTCCTCGTCGCCCTCCAGTGAACCGCGCCGCATGCTGGCCACGTCCTGCCCCACGTCCACCCGCCTCCACGCCCACCATTCGCACGGACTCATCGCTGAGAAACGAGTGGAACAATCCGATGGCGTTGCTGCCGCCCCCGATGCAGGCCACGAGCAAATCCGGCAGGCGGCCTTCCCGTTCGAGTACCTGTTGACGGGCCTCGCGTCCAATGACGGATTGGAAATGGCGCACCATGAGGGGGTATGGGTGAGGTCCCAGCACCGAACCGAGAATATAATGAGTGTCACGCACGTTTGTCACCCAGTCGCGCATCGCTTCGTTGATGGCATCTTTCAGCGTGCGGCTCCCGGCATCGACAGCAACGACCTCCGCACCCATGAGGCGCATCCGGTAGACGTTCAGCGCCTGACGCTGCATATCCTCCGATCCCATGTAAACCGTGCAGCGCAGGCCGAAACGCGCTGCCACCGCAGCTGTGGCAACACCGTGCTGTCCGGCACCGGTTTCGGCAATGAGTCTGTTCTTCCCCATGTGTCGAGCCACGAGCGCCTGACCCAGCGTGTTGTTGATCTTGTGGGCACCGGTATGACAGAGATCTTCACGTTTCAGGTAGACGCGAGTCCCGCCCAGGCGTTCGGACCAGCGCTCCGCAAAATAAAGTGGGGTCGGTCGTCCGGCATACTCACTCAAGATCTTCTGCAGCTCGGAGGTGAACCTGGAGTCCGTTCGGAGGCGTGCGAAAGCCTCTTCCAACTCGGCCAATGGAGACATGAGGGTTTCCGGAACATATCGCCCTCCGTACGCTCCAAAGCGCCCCCTGCCATCAGGATCGCTCACTGGCTTCGAACCTCCTCCAGGGCTGCGAAGGCGGCTCGCAAGCGCTCTGCATCCTTTATGCCCGGGCCAGATTCCACACCACTGTTGAGATCGATGGCATCCGGCATGGTGCGGCTGACAGCGTCAGCAACGTTCTCCGGGCCAATGCCTCCTGCCAGGATGATACGGCGTCGTTCTCGGACAGCCTTCGCAAACGACCAGTCGAAGCTACGTCCCGTACCCCCACGGGCTCCATCGTCATGGGCATCGAGCAGGCACCACGGAGCGTCGTATAGGTCCACGTCCTGTGGCCGGAATCCCGCACCAACGCGAAACGCCTTGTACCAGGGGAATCCCATTTTCAGGCAGAAGGCTGGTTCCTCCTCACCGTGAAACTGGACAACCCGCGCACCGCTCTCGGAGATCAGGCTGGTCAGATCCTTTGCCTCCGGATTGACCACGACCGCAACCGGAGTCACGAGAGGCGGTAAGCTTCTAATAATCTCCCGGGCCAGTGAGGCTTCGATACACCTTGGGGACTCCGGGGCGAATATGAAACCCAGCGCATCGGCCCCTAGCTCACAGGCAAGGGTTGCATCCTGGAGACGAGTGATTCCGCAAACTTTTACCCGTGTCCTCACGACAGGATCTCCCGAAGTCTTTCCGCAGGCTGAGGACTGCGCATCAGCTCTTCTCCGATCAGAAAAGCCTGGTAGCCGAACTCCGTCATTTGTTTGACATCCTCGCTGCTATGGATGCCGCTCTCACAGACTTTTGTCACATTCGCAGGAAGTCGGGTAGCAAGCTTCCGGGAGGTGTCGAGATTAACGTCGAAGGTTCGAAGGTTACGGTTGTTTACCCCAATCAGACGCGCGCCACAGGAGACAGCGCGATCTGCTTCTGCTTCATCATGCACCTCGACCAGCGTGTCAATGCCCGCTTCCCGGCCCGACATGATCAGATTACGCAGCTGCTCCTCGCTCATGAGGGCCGCGATCAACAACACCGCATCCGCACCGAGCAGTCTCGATCTGTGAACCTCGTATTCGTCCAGAATGAAGTCCTTTCTGAGTAGTGGAAGATCCACGACCTCCCGCACCTGGCGCAGTGCCAGTTCGTTTCCCTGGAAGTGTTCCTCCTCGGTGAGGATCGACAGCGCGGCTGCACCTGCTCCAGCCAGGGCCTTCGCGAGCGCCACCGGGCGAAAATCGGCCCGCAGGACGCCTTTGCTCGGGGAAGCCTTCTTGAGTTCGGCGATCACTCGCGGCTTCTCGTCCGCGTCCAGAGCGGCCCGGAATTTCCTGCAAGGACCGGCGTGGCGCAGGCGCTGTTTGACCGAGGACATCGGGTCGTGAACCTGGTTGCGTTCCGAACGAGCGCGTGCTTTTGCCACCAGGGTTTCCAGGATGTCGCTCACAGCACCGACTCTTCCTTCAAATGCCCGCCGCTCGCAGTCACGAGCCCCTCAAGTGCCTGCCTGGCAGCCCCGCTCGCGATCGTCTCGCGAGCCAGACTCACGCCCTGCGCCAGATCCTCGGTGCGGCCCGAAACCATTAGAGCGGCCCCGGCATTGAGAGCCACGGCCTCGGTGACGAGACCGGGCACACCTGCCAGCACCGCGCGGGCTACGGAGACGCTCTCCGCAACTCCCTCAACGAACAGATCACCCGAAGCTGAGGCGTCGATCCCTGCCTCCCGGGGGTCGATCTCGTACTCCTTGATGGCACCGCTGGTGAGCCGCGCGGCGCGGCTGCGGTCCTTCGGATCGAGCTCGTCCATGCCTGCCCCGTGAACAATCAACGCTTCTTTGACCCCAACCTCGAGCATCACCTCCGCAAACGGTCTCAACCAGCGGGGATCAAACACGCCACAGATTTGTCGCGAGGCTCCGGCAGGATTGCTCAGGGGGCCGACAAGGTTGAGAATCGTTCGAACCCCCAGCGATTTCCTCACCGGCAGCGCGTGCCTCATCGCCGGATGGAATTTTGGGGCGAACATGAACCCGATGCCGGTCTCGTCGATACAGTATTTCACTGCGTCAGGCTCGAGATCGATTTTAACGCCCAGCGCCTCCAGAACGTCGGCGCTTCCACAGCGGCTCGATACGGAGCGATTGCCGTGTTTTGCAACCGGCACGCCGGCGCCGGCGGCCACCAGCGCCGCGAGAGTCGAGATGTTCGCTGTAGAGCGTCCGTCTCCGCCGGTTCCGCAGGTGTCGAGCAGATTCTCATGTCGACTGCTGATGGAGCGTGCATGCTGCCGCATGGCTTTCACGCAACCGACGAGCTCATCCACGGTTTCCCCCTTGGTCCTCAAACCCATCAGGAATGCAGCAATTTGTGATTCTGTGGCGCGCCCTTCCAGAAGATCAACGAATCCAGCATGAGTTTCCTCACGGCTGAGATCGCGGCCTTCTGATAGCACCCGCACAGCGTCGAGTAGTGCATGCGGGGTCAAGAGGGGGCTCCTTCCACGAAGTTGGCAAGGAGACGCTTTCCTTCGAGGGTCAAAATCGATTCCGGATGGAATTGCACGCCCTCGATTGCCTGTTCGCGGTGGCGTAATCCCATGACGATTCCGTCGTCGGTCCAGGCGCTGATTTCGAGACAGGCGGGAACGCTCTCCCTGGCCACGATCAGGGAGTGATAGCGCGTTGCTTCGAATGGAATCGGGAGCCCCCGGAAGAGGCTCCGTCCGTCATGCCGGATGGATGATGTCTTTCCGTGCATGAGCACGGGCGCGCGCACGATGCGGCCTCCGAATGCCTCCCCGATGGCCTGATGACCGAGGCACACGCCAAGGATGGGAACCTTGCCGCCGAGGATACGAACCAGAGCAGGGGTCACCCCTGCCCGCGAAGGAACTCCGGGGCCGGGCGAGATTACCACACGGTCCCAGCGCGGCGGGTCCAGATCGCACTCACGTATCGCGTCATTTCGAGACACCTCGAGCTCGGCGCCCAGCTCACCCAGGTACTGCACCAGGTTGTAGGTGAAAGAATCGTAGTTATCGATGACCAGGATCTTCATCTCAGAAACGCTCCTCGGCCAAGTCCAGCGCGCGCATCAGCGCCTGGGCCTTGCTCACCGTTTCGTCGAACTCTCGTTCTGGACTGGAGTCCGCAACGATCCCGGCGCCGCTTTGGGCGTATGCCTTCCCATCGTGGATAACCAGAGTCCGGATGGTGATGCATGAATCAAGATTTCCAGAGAAATCGAGATATCCTACCGCGCCTGCGTAGGGTCCCCGTCTCGTGGGCTCGAATTCTTCGATGATCTCCATCGCCCTGACCTTCGGTGCACCCGAGACCGTGCCCGCCGGGAAGCAGGCCATCATGGCGTCCAGCGCACTCACGCCCGGCCGCAACTGGCCCTCAACATCCGACACCAGATGCATGACGTGCGAGTAACGTTCCACGGCCATTCTGCGACGAACTCGAACGCTCCCATATTCGCATACCCGGCCCAGGTCATTCCTGGAGAGATCGAGCAGCATGAGGTGTTCAGCAAGTTCCTTGGGATCGGCGCGGAGCTCAGCCTCCAGGCGATTATCCTCGGTCTCATCGCGACCCCGCGGGCGAGTCCCAGCGATGGGACGCATCTGGGCGTGGCCCCCCTCAGCGCGAACCAACATTTCGGGGCTTGAACCCACCAGGTGAAGACCGTCCATCGACCACAGAAACATGTAGGGAGAGGGATTCACTGTGCGAAGCGCACGATAAACCGCCACAGGCGGCACTCGTAACGGGCGTTCCTGGCGCCTCGAGAGCACGACCTGGAAGATATCTCCAGCGGCGATGTATTCCTTTGCACGCACCACCGCCTGCTCAAAATCGGGACGCGGGTAATTTGATCCCGGATCTGTGGCGGCTCGGAGGCGAGACGCCGGACGGACGTCGAGAGGCCGGGCCAATCGTTCCTCGAGGTCGTCTATACGGCTGCAGGTTTCGTCGTAGGCACAGCGCAGTGCCTGCTCTCCCCCTTCCCGTGGCACCTTGAGATTCGATACGATCTGAATGCGGTGCTTGAGGTGATCGAACGCCAAGATGGTGTCGTAGAAGGCCAACCACATATCCGGCAAATGCAGATCATCCTTCACCTTTTCGGGAAGGCGTTCCCTGAGACGTATGAGGTCGTAACCGAAGTAACCTACCGCCCCGCCCGTGAAACGTGGCAGTCCGGGTACACCCACCGGCCGGTGGCAGCGCGCTAGTTCATCGGCACGCACGAGCGGATCACCTTCTTCGCGGCGCAGAGAACCCTTTTCTTCAATCTCCAACCGGTTGCCCCGGGCCCGAAGGACGAGATAAGGATCGCAGCCCAGGAACGAATACCGAGCCACGGATTCTCCCCCTTCGACCGATTCGAACAGGAAGGAACGATCAGAGTCAGCCGCCAGCCGCAAATAAGCCGATACGGGCGTCTGAAGGTCCGCGAGGATCTCCCGACAGACCGGAATCAGATCACCACGATCTGCGAGACTCCGCACTTCCTCAAAACTGAGATTAATATCCCTGGCCACACCCACGGGTTCACTCCACGTTGAACGTTACTGCAATCGGGTCCTCGCCGGCGCGCAGATAGATCAGCAGGCGCAGGGTCTGCCCGCTCAGAGAAAAACCCGGATTCTTGAAGTAAAGAATATCCTCAAAAAAAGTTCCTGAACCCAGCTCGACCATCTCCTGAACGAGACCTATTCGCCGCTGGGAGTTAGGATAGAAGCGACTCGGAACCGGACGGTAGCGATCAAAATACATGCCGGTCCATTGCCGACTATTAAAGAGAATGCGGTCGGCACTGGTCGGCCTGTAACCTGCAATAACATCGGCTGCGGTGGCCACAGGGATCTGCTCGCTGTCAGCCACCTGAATGGCGAACATTTCCCGGGTGACCCTGATGACGTCTCGATGTTGTTTGTTGGCCATACCAATCTCAATTGGGAAATACGGCTCTTCCGGACGCTGACGAGTTGCGTTGGTGCCCACGGTGATGAGCACCTGGGATCCCTCTTCGTAGTAGACGAAGGGTCCTAGCGTGCGACTCGTAGCCTCGAGCCCCTGAACGGCCGGGCTGCCTGCACACGCGGCAAGATTCACGAGCAGCCCCGCTGCGATCAACAGCCGCGACAGAGTCATGTTTTTTCTCCTTTTCGTCTTTCTTGAAGGACTTCAGCCACGCCGGCCAGCCCGATGCCGCGTTCAGCCAGAAGAACCAGCAGGTGATAGACAAGATCAGCAGCTTCCTGCGCGAGGTGCTGCGGATCTGGGTTCTTGGCGGCAACGACCACTTCAGTGGATTCTTCACCAATCTTGCGAAGGATGCGATCGAGACCGGCATTGAATA
>CBEVTG010000045.1:0-9557 GCA_965552745.1 uncultured bacterium | reverse complement strand
CGCCTCAACCTGATCCGGCGTCATCCCCTCCCGCACCCTTCCCTGGCGGATTAGCTCACGAACCTGCGGATCCAGGTCGGTGTGGGTCTCGAGGTAGGCCTGACGCTTTGCGGCAGGGCTCGTGCAGGCGATCCCTCCTGCAGCCCAGAGGGCCAGACAGAGCGCCAGCGGTACCTGAATCTGCCTGTGCTTCACGGACCCTGCCCTCTCCGTCCGGCGCTCAAGGCTTCCACGAGGGTGCGTATGTTGCGGTCCATCATCTGGGTGTAAGTGTCCTTGCCGTCGGGATTCTGCCACAGTTCGATGACCTTCCCGGAGGTTCTCTTCGCAACCGCCTCGGCAATGCGCCGCGGCTGGAATGGCTCCACGATGATGATGCGAACGTCATCCCTCTCCATCTGTGCCACCAGGCCCTCCAGATGACTGCCGGAGGGAGGGATACCCGGCTTGGGCTCGAGGAAAAGATTGATGCGCAGGTCGAAAGCGTGGGCGAAATAAGGCCAGCTGTTATGGTACGCCACCAGGCGTTGGCCTCGAAACGGTGCCAGGGCGGATTTCCAACCAATCATGTGTTCATCGATTGATCGGGAGAAAGATCTCAGGTTTTCCTTGAACAAATCAGCGTCCGCCGGCGCGTCAGCGGCGAGTGTGTGGGCAATCTGTTCGGCGATCCGCTTGACGTTCTCGGGATCGAGCCAATAGTGCGGGTTGCCGAAGATGTGAATGTCTCCGGAGACACGATTGGGGCCGCTACCCGGCACCTCCATCAGTTTGACGCCAGCCGAGGCATCCATATCCCCGGCCGCCCCGGGCAGGAGCCTTGGATTGACCGCCGCCTCCACCAGAGGGCCGCGCCACAGCTCGAGATCCAGGCCCATGTGGATGAAGTAGTCGCTGCGTCCCAGCCGCAGGATGTCGCTGGGTCTGGGCTCGATGAAGTGGGGGTCATAGCCAGGCGCGGCGATCGCCGTGACCGAGACCCTGTCACCGCCGATCGCCTCCGTGATCGAGCTGAGAGTGGTCAGCGTCGTGGTCACCCGCATGCTCTTCTGCTTCCCCGCGTGTAGGGTGCCGGCAACCCACAGGGATCCTAGGCAAACAAACGCTGCGCAGCACCCTATCCAACGGCGCCGGACGTCACGGCGCAACTCAGGGGACGTGTGCGCAGATTCTCTGGAGTGCTCACTGAAGACCATGGCGATCCACTCCGATCTGGGCACGGAACTGCAGGTAGACCTCATCGTTCCGGAATCCATCCGGCTCGCGGGTGAGCTGATACTGGAGCCGGATTCGGGCGAACTCGCTCTGGTGGAAGGTTGCGTAGACGGCGTAGCCAGCCCGATCATCGTAGCGGGCCGCCGGGTCCAGGTCGAGCGGCTCCACCCGGTCGTAACGCGCCCCGGCTGACCAGCGCGGTGCGAAGCGCACGTCAGCATTCAGGAACCCCCCATCCGCATCTGGGGCCAGCGGGTCGCCGGAGCGGCGATCCCGGTCGACCCTGTAACCCTCGCCGGTCAACCACACCTTGAGGGTCGACGATCGCTTCCATTTGTACGTCAGGTCGATCCCCATGAGATCCGTGGGGCGCAGATCCACCGGATCACCGTCGGCGGCGAGATTTCGATCCCCGTTGACGTAGCTCAGTCCGACCTCGAAGTTGGAGCGGGGCGTGAAATCCACGTACCCCTTCAAGTGGCCGACATAGATCGGCTCCCCCCGAACGCCGGAGAAGAGAACATCCTGTCCACCTTCAAAGAACTCTCCCGTAAGCTCGAGCGCAACCGGGCCCAACCCAAAGATGCGGCTGGCATTGAGGCCGGTGAGAGACATTCCTTCCTTTCCCAGGTACTCCTGGATGACGAGCGGCTCGTTCACGAACTGTAACGCATTGAGATCCTTGAGATTGACCTTGCCAATCTTGCTGCGGAACTTCCCCACCCGTGAACGGATGCGCCCGGGCAGCGCCAGAAACGACAGGTACGCTTCCTCAATCTCCGAATCCTTGCTGTCGGAGAACACGAACGCGAAATCCGCCCGCATGAACGGATCCACGAACGCACCGAAGACGAGCTGCGCCTCGCGGAACGAGAAACGGTCGATCCCTTCGTCGTCGCCGAACGGATCGTCCGGCTCCTCCTCTGAGGCACGGCCGACGATGTCCGCGACGACCCCGATTTCCGGGTTAAAGCCGGACAGTCCCTTCTTGCCGGCCGAAGACTGGTTCTGGGCCTGTGCCTGAACGGCCGCTAAGGCCAGAAGCAGGACAGCAAAGGGTGCACTCGATCCCAAGCGCAAGGTTCTTCCTCCTGATGAACTCGATGACAGAAACTTTAGGGCTCCGTCTGGAGCCGGAGGATATTCTTCAGGCGGGAGGTGCGCGGTCGAGAAAACCCAGAGAGAGTGAAGAAGACAGGCGTGGCAGAACCAGAGCCGGCGGCTGCGCCGTCGCGGGAGGCAAAAACCTGAGATGGACGCCACCTATCGGCTGCAGCAGGCTGCTGCCATAGCGGCAGGTGGTGCAGGGGTGGCTGAAGGGTCCGCGCAGGTCCACCGCACCCGCCGGCATCCAGCGATGCGTTTCGCCCGATCGACAGGCGTGTTCCCGGCGAGTGTCGGCCGCCGTGGGATCGCTCGCGAGGGCGTGCTGATGGGAGAGCTCCGCCCCGAGCGTTCCCAGAAGCAGTGCCAGGCACAGGCACGCCCGGAAAATCGGCTGGTGCCTCGGGAGGAATCTGTGAACTCTCACGAAGTCTCTCCGGCTCGGGGTGGAAGCAACGTAGGTTAGCACGCTCATCCTGGAGCGACAACTCCCGGCCAGCCGGCAGACTGAACTCGCCCAAACCGACTCCGGTCATCTTGCCCGCCTGAGGGCGCTGTGGTAGCTTGAGTTTTTGACTGCCCCGAGTCCCTTCCTATCCGGTGCCCCGGCTGACGTCGCAGATTCACGAGCCCTTCCGCTGGTTGATGGTTTCCGCCCTGACTCTGGGCTTATGTTCGGCCGCCTTCGGCGAAGGGATGCGCCCCCTGATCACTGAGAGCGCCGACACGCTCGAGTGGGGCCGCGGTGACATCGAGGTGGGCATCGGCAGTTTCCAGACGCGCGTGCAGGGTCAGCGGGGGCAGCTCTGGGAGATCCCGCAGCTCGCGGCGCGGGTCGGTCTCGGTCCCACGTCCGAGCTGCGCATCGAGGGAAACGGCATCGTGGCGTTCGACCCTGACACGGGGGACGACGCGCGCGAGCCAGGAGATTTCACATTTTTTACCAAGGTCCGCTTCTGGAAGGGTACTGGGTTCCAGCCGGTCGTCGCCGGACGTATCGGCGTGAAGCTGCCGATCACGAGCCAGGAGTCGGGGCTGGGAACTGACGAAATCGACTTCTTCGCGGAGGTCATTCTGAGCCAGAATGTGTCGAGATCCCGTCTGCACCTCAACCTCGGTCTTGCCATTCTGGGTGATCCGACCCGCAACTCGGAGCAGAACGACACCTTCACCTACTCCCTCGCCGCGGGCACCCCGATCGGCTCGCGCTCGCGGCTGGTCGGTGAAATCGCCGGGCAGCAGGGAGCCGGGACAGTCTTTGATCGCTCGTTCGCGCGCGCCGGAGTGCGCTGGGATGCTGCGGGAGCGGTCTGGGATTTCGGTGCCAGCTTTGGCCTGATCGATGAGAGCGAGGACTGGGGGATCATCGCCGGCATGACACGGGGGTTCACGTGGACACCGAAAGAAGCCGCTCCAAAGAACTGATCCGCGTCTGGCTCGGCCACCCGCGGGCCCGATTGGCCCTGATCGCGGGCGCCCTGGGGGGGCTCGCCCTGCTCATCCTCCTGCTATGGGGAGTTCGCCGCGTACCGGCCGGCTGGATCGGCGTCGGGTCTCCGGACGGCCGTCTCGTGGAGACCGGAAGTGTTTACCTGAGGTGGGGCGGATCCTCCCTGTCGCTTTACCCGAAACGAGTGAACCTGGATCGAGCAGCGCTCCGTGTCCGATCCGGTGCCGATACTCTGCACGGCCAGGCTTCCCTGAGCGGAGAGTTGCTGCCTGAGGTTGCCCTCGCCATCGCCTCACATCCGGGGGCCCGGGCGACCCCCGTACAGGCGACGGAGGCTGCGGTCCTGCAGGCCATCAACGAGGTTCTCCGGCCAAGGGGCGCGCTCGACCTGGTGGAATCGAGCCCGTTTCCTCTGGAAGGCACCTGGTTGAGCGTGGCTGGAGTGGACCGGGGCATGAGGGTTGAATCTTCGGAGATCGACCTGGTCAGCGTGGCGTCCTTGCGCCAGGTGGCCGGGCGCCTTCTCGAAAGCGACGGGCAGGAGGTGGCGGATGCTTTCCTGGTGTCCGTCATGTCCAGGCGGCCGGGCGACCCGGCGCCGATCTGCGTGCGAGCTGATGTCGCCAGACTTGCCGGTCAGAGTGGACGCGCCGAACTCCTGTACCTGGAGGCCCTGGAGCTCGACCCGCTGATGCCGGAGCCGATGGCAGTGCTGCTGGCTCGATCCCATAAGAGTCCCGATGCACTCGACCGCAGTGAGCGGCTTCTAAAGCGGGCGCTGGGTATCGCGCCCGAATCGGTGCGGCACCTGAACTGGATGTCCCTGGTCCTGGCCCAGCGGGGAGATCTGCGGGGTGCCGAGGCCGCCCTGGTGAGGGCTCTGGCCCTTGAACCGGATTCAGCTTCCACGATCGTAAACCTGGCGGCCCTGCTGGATCGCCAGGGCCGGCGCGAGGAGGCGATCGATCGCATGCAGCAGGCCCTGGAAAGCCACCCGGATGAACCGATGCTTCTCTACAATCTGGGCTCGGCTCTGGCCGCCGGCGGCGATCTCGAGGGAGCACTGGAAGCACTGACTCACGCCGAGCGTAGCTCTCCTCCCTCGGTGCGCCTCTACGCAAGGCTTGCGGCGGTGCACGAGATGCTCGGGAACCCGGAACAGGCGGGAGCTTACAGAAGACGTGCGGAGGAGCTTCAGCAGGCGCGCAGGAACGCGCTCGCACCCGAAGGAGATTCCTAGTTCAACCTTCAGCCACGGGCTCGCGGCGCTGGCGGATGACGAGGATAAGCCAGGTGAGGACGCCGCCCAGCAGCAGGAAGCCAACCCCCAGGAACACCGTGCGAAAGCTCTTCTGAACGTAGTCCCAGTTCTCTCCCAGTTGCGTTCCCAGGAAGGCAAACAGCAACAGCAGGCCAAGGTTGCTCAGGGTGCAGTAGAAGAGCACCTGAGGGAGTGGCAGGCGGCGCATTCCAGCGAGGAAAAGGAAAAACGCCCTCACGCCCGGTAGGAAACGGTTTACGGCCAGGACACGCGGGCCATGCCGATCGAACCAGCGCTCCAGCGTCTCGCGCATCCGGCTGGCGCGCTTCGATCGTCGCAGAAAGAAGTACCGCTTTCCGAACCGCACACCGATCCGGTAAGCCAGAAACGCGCCCACGGTCGAGCCGGCAAACGTCGCGCCAAACGCCAGCCACAGAGGCAGGTCGCCACGCCCGACCAGAAAGAACCCCAGCAGCATCGTGGTGTCCCCCGGCACCGGCGGGAAAAGGTACTCGAACATTCCGGCCGCGAAAAGCACCCAGAACGCCAGCCAGAAATTGTGGGGCCCCAGCCATTGCATCAATGTTTCCACAATTGTCCTCTCGATGGTTACGTGTCTCCTGACAACTTAGGTTGGGTTCCGTGCGGCCGTCAAGAAACTGCCGCTTCGGCGTCGGCCCTTCCCCCGGAGGATCCGGCCAGAGCGTCTGCCTGCGCATGGTAGCACCGCTTCAGCGTCCGTCCCAAACCGAACTCGCGTGCTACAATGCGCGTTCTATACCACGCATGCGAGGATCTCCCACGGCATGAGCGCCTCTCCGCCAGGCTCCAGGGGCGCGGCGGACGCCGAGGAAGCGAACGAACGGCCTGTGACCTCCGAGGAGGCGCCGGCAGCTCAGACGGCCCCCTCCCGGCTCCAGCCGCCCGCGCGCAACCCCCGTCGCCAGTCCGCCTCCGGGGGCGGTGGTGATACCCCCATGCTGCGACAGTATGCGGCCGTCAAGGCCCGCCACCCGGACGCTCTCCTGCTGTTCCGCATGGGCGATTTCTATGAGCTCTTTCACGAGGACGCCGAGGTGGCGGCCAGGGCGCTCAACATCACCCTCACCGCCCGGGGCCGCGGCACTCCCAACGAGGCGGCCATGTGCGGCGTGCCCCACCACGCGCTGGATGCGTACGTGGCCCGTCTGGTCCGTCTCGGCCACAGGGTGGCCATCTGTGATCAGGTCGAGCGTCCTGGCCAGGGTCGAAAGCTCCTGCGCCGGGAGGTAACCCGGGTCATTACCCCCGGCACCCTGGCGGATCCGCAGCAGCTCGAAGCGACCGTCCCTCATTTTCTGGCCTCCGTCTTCACCCAGACCGAATGGGCGGGGATCGCCACCATTGATCTCTCGACGGGTCATTTCCGCGTAGCGCGACTCTCCTCGGAGCCGCGCGAGATCTGGGATTTCCTCGGCCGCCTTTCGGTGCGCGAGTTAATTCACTCTGCCGATCACGCTCCTGCCCGTCCTTCGGCAGGAATCATGGCGCCTCCATTCTCGCCGGTGCCCGACTGGACATTCGGCCTTCCGGCGGCGACCCAGCAACTGAACGATCACTTTGGTACACAAAGTCTTACCGGATTCGGCCTCGATGGCCTGCCTGAGGCCGTGCGGGCCGCCGGGGCCCTCCTCCACTACCTCCACGAGACCCAGAAATCGAGCCTGCGCCACATCGACAGGCTGGCGCTCCACGACGAGGGCGAACACCTGACGCTCGATGAAGCCACGTGCCGCAATCTCGAGATCGTCGAGAGCCTCAGTGGTGGCCGCGGCAACACACTGCTGGCGGTCATGGACGAGACCGTCACCGCACCGGGCGCCCGGCTCTTGCGCGAGTGGGTGCTGCATCCGCTGCGGGACGCCGACGCCATTGGGCGCCGATTGCGGGCGGTCTCCAATCTGCGCGAGGACAGCGCACGCAGACAGCGACTGCGGCGCGAGCTCCGCGGTATCCACGACCTGGAGCGCCTGCTGGGACGCGCCGCGCTCGGCACGGCCAATGCGCGGGATCTGATCGTTCTTCGAGACTCCCTGGACCACCTGCCGGCGGTGCGTCAGCAGCTCGAGGATGCAGGCGCTTCGTTGCTTGCGGACGCGCGGGATGGGATCGATCCGATGGAGGATCTCCGAAAGCAGCTTGCCGCCGCATTGTGTGACGAACCACCGATCAACCTCCGCGAGGGCGGCCTGCTGCGTGACGGCTATGACACCGAGGTGGACGAACTGCGTCACCTTCAGCGCGACGCGCGCGGAACTCTCGCTGCGCTGGAGGCTCGCGAGCGTCAGCGCACCGGCATCAGCAGTCTCAAGGTGCGCTATAACCGGGTCTTCGGGTACTACATCGAGGTCTCGAGGACGCACCTGGAACGCGTTCCCGCCGATTACGAACGCCGGCAGACACTCACCGGCGCCGAGCGCTTCATCACTCCGGAGCTCAAACGGTACGAAGAAAAGATTCTTAGCGCCGAGGAGCGCCTGCACGAGCTCGAGTACGAGCGCTTCGTGGAGCTGCGCGAGAAGGTGGTCGCCGCTACGGCCCGGCTGCGTGCCAGCGCTCAGGCCGTGGCCCGGGTGGACGTCCTGGCGGGCCTGGCGGAGCTTGCCACCCGGCGTGGGTACTGCCGCCCCCATGTGGATGCGGGAGGCGGCCTCGAGATCCGTGAGGGACGCCACCCGGTGGTTGAAGTCTTGCGTCCGGAAGATCCGTTCGTTCCCAACGATACCCGCATGGACCGCGATTCCGAGCAGATCCTCATTCTTACCGGCCCCAACATGGGCGGCAAATCAACCTACCTGAGACAAGTGGCGTTGATCGTTCTCATGGCCCAGAGCGGCTCCTTCGTGCCTGCCTCGGAGGCCCGCATGGGGGTCATGGACAAGATCTTCTGTCGCGTGGGCGCGTCAGACAGCCTGGCCCAGGGACAGTCCACCTTCCTCGTCGAGATGCAGGAAACCGCCCACATTCTGCACAACGCCACTCCCGCCAGCCTGGTGCTGCTCGATGAGGTTGGCAGGGGTACCAGCACCTTTGATGGACTGTCGCTCGCCTGGGCCGTGGTGGAGTACCTTCACGAGAAAGCACACGTGCAGGCCGTAACTCTATTTGCAACTCATTACCACGAATTGACCGACCTGGCGCGCCTGTTGCCCCGGGTCCGCAACTATCGCCTGAGCGTCCGGGAGTGGAAGGATAAGGTGGTGTTTCTGCGGCGCGTGGAGGCCGGCGCATCAGACCGCTCCTACGGGATTCATGTGGCGCGACTGGCGGGGGTACCGGCGGAGGTGATCGAGCGCGCCCGGGAGATCCTGCGAAACCTCGAGTCTCAGGAGTACACGCCGGAAGGCCTGCCACGAGCAGGGCGATCGGCTCGACCACGGACCCAGCAACGGGTTCTGCCACTCCTCATCGAGGATGCAGCAGCACCCGATCCGATCCTGGAACGCCTGCGTGATCTGCAGCCCGAGCACCTCACACCTCTCGAGGCGCTGGCTGTTCTCGACGAATTGGTCCGGAAGGTGCGGGACCGACGGAAGGATTGAATCAGAACGACGCCAGGGCGTCGCGCTCGTCCTTGAACACCTCGAACACGTCTACGAGCTTGGTGAGCGAGAGCACGTCGTAGACCCTGCCGGAAGGATTGAGAAGCTTGATCTGCCCCTGCTTCTCGGCCGTGCGCTTCTTGCAGGCGACGAGCTCACCAATTCCGGCGCTATCCATGTACGAAACCCCTTTCAGGTTCAGGACGATCTGGGATCGCCCTTCCTTCAGGAGGGATTCGATCGTCTCCCTCAGGCGCACATCTCCCTCGCCGATGGTGATCTTGCCGGTGAGTTCCACAACCGAGATCTTGCCGTGTTGCCTGACCGTGGCTTTCATGTTCTCTTCCTCCCAGATGCCGCTACCCGTCGCCTTCCCAACGGACGCCGCTTGGTAAGGCATACGCGACTTCCCCCGCCGGAACTCCGACGGACGTCGAGCTTGTCCACATAGCTTTTGATCAAAAACAGCCCTCGCCCCGCCGTACGATCCAGATTCTCGGGCGACAGGGGATCCGGGATCTCCCGGAGTTCAAACCCTTCTCCCTCGTCCGTGATGCACACCCGAACGGCGTCATCGAGAACCTCGTAACTCAAGCGGACTTTCTTGCGCTCGTCCAGACCGTTTCCGTGGGTGAGAGCATTGGTGAATGCCTCGCGAACGGCCAGACTCAGATGGAATGCATCGCCGCGTTTTAATCCCGCAGCCCGCGCGATGTCCTCCGAGAGCTTGTGCACCACATCGACATACTCCATGCGGCTGCCGAGCACCAGCCGGATCTCATCACCGAAATCCGCCTCGCGCGGGGCACGACGTCCCCTCGCGGGCAACTCGCGCCTCCCGCGCCGTGTGATGGAGTGCAACTGAGCCACGGGTCAAATCTGAGTCTACCCGGCCACTTTTGCCTTGTCAACGAGTAGCCCCGGACGCTGACGGACGCACAACTCC
>CBEVTG010000044.1:0-9613 GCA_965552745.1 uncultured bacterium | reverse complement strand
AAATCACATTTTGGCTCGGGATCCGCGAAGGGCAAGGCGGGAGCTTGAGCCTGCTGGATTGAACGATGGCGGAACTGCAAGTAATCGATTGGGAGCGCAAGCCTCTCCGCAAACTCAAGGTGCCGGACAGCGTGTTTGCCTGTCCGGTGAACGAACACGTCCTCTGGGAGTCGGTGCGCCAGTACCGCGCCACGGGCCGCCGGGGAACCCACAGCACGAAGGGCCGGGCGGAGGTCGAGGGTAGCGGACGCAAACTGTGGAAGCAGAAGCGCACCGGGCGGGCCCGCATCGGTTCCATTCGCTCGCCGCTCTGGCGCAAGGGTGGAACGGTTCACGGCCCGAAGCCACGCGACTATTCGTGGCGACTGCCGAGAGGCTTGCGACTCAGTGCCCTCAGATCCGCGCTTTCCCAGAAGGTCAAGGATAAGGCGCTGGTAGTTCTGTCCGATCTTCAGGTCGGGAGTCACAAGACCCGTGATTTTCGAGCCCAGGCGTCGGGGGTACTCACCGACGGAGGATCTTCGCTCTGGGTGGATAATGATTCAAACAGAAACCTGGAGCTGGCGGCACGCAACCTGCCCGGTTTTGGAGTTGTGAGAACCCGGGGGCTAAACGTGGTTGACATTCTGAAGTACCGTACGCTGATCATTTCGGAAGCGGCAGCGAAGATGCTGTCCGAGGATCTCCAGAAATGAGCCCGCGCAACCACAGCCTTCTGAAACCAGTCATTACCGAGAAAAGCACGCTTCTCAAGGAGAAAGAGGGCGTGTTGTGCTTTGTGGTTTCGCGTCGGGCGACAAAGATAGACATTCGCCGCGCCGTGGAGGAGCAGTACAAGGTGAAGGTGGCCACGGTGCGCACCGTTCGCATGCCTGGAAAGGTTGCGAGAGTGGGGCGCTTCGAGGGCCGCAAGTCGGATCGGCGCAAGGCCTATGTGCGTCTGGTGCCGGGACAGAAATCTGTGGAGTACTACGAGGGAGTTTGACGCGTGGCGACCCGTAACTATAAACCGACATCCGCCGGACGGCGTGGCATGACCGGGCATGATTTCTCGGAAATCACCACCAGCAAACCTCTCAAGAAGCTCACCGAAGCGAAAAAACGGCATGGGGGGCGGAACAGCACGGGGAGCATCAGCGCTTGGCAGCGTGGCGGCGGACACAAGAAGCGCTACCGTCTCATCGATTTCCGGCGCGACAAGCGCGGGGTGCCGGCCAAGGTTGCCAGCATTGAGTACGATCCGAATCGCTCGGCGCGCATCGCCCGGTTAAACTACGCTGATGGGGAAAAACGCTACATCCTGGCTCCGTTAGGGCTGGAGCTGGGAGCACGGTTACTGGCGGGGGATAAGGTCGACATCCTGGTCGGAAACGCTCTCCCTTTGCGTAATATTCCGCTCGGCACGACCCTCCATAACGTCGAGCTCAAGCCGGGCCGTGGGGGGCAGATTGCCCGTAGCGCGGGCACCGGGGTTCAACTGCTCGCCAAAGAAGGAGAGTACGCGCAGCTGCGCCTGCCGTCGGGCGAGGTGCGAAAGATCCATCTGGAGTGTTATGCCAGCATCGGCATGATCGGCAACATCGATCATGAGAACGTGTCGATCGGAAAAGCGGGCCGCAACCGCTGGCTTGGCTGGCGCTCCCACGTGCGCGGTGTGGCCATGAATCCGGTGGACCATCCGCTGGGAGGCGGTGAAGGAAAGAGCTCGGGTGGGCGTCACCCGTCCACGCCCTGGGGCAAACCCACCAAGGGCTTCAAGACGCGCCGCAACAAGCGCACCACTAAGATGATTGTGCGGCGGCGCGGGGTGAAGGGTTGAGCGGGAGAGTGAGGTAATGGGTCGTTCGCTGAGAAAAGGTCCTTTTGTAGAGCCGGCGCTATTCAAGCGCATCGAAGAGATGAACCGGCGTAACGAGCACAAGGTGTTGAAGACCTGGTCGCGGCGCACGACCCTGACCCCGGAGATGGTCGGACACACGCTGGCTGTGCACAACGGAAAGAAGTTCGTGCCCGTGTACATCACCGAGAACATGGTCGGGCACAAGCTCGGAGAGTTTTCGCTCACCCGTACGTTCAGGGGTCATACGGCCGGCCGGTCCGCTGCGAGACCCTCCGCGAGCCCGCGCGGCGCGCCGGGGGGGCCTTCAGGCGCATCGTCTCCGCCGCCCGCATCGGCGTCCGGTGACACGGTCACCAAGGTGCAGTCATGAGGGGAATGGGTCGATGATTTCCCGCGCCAGATTGCGCTATCTCGGCACCTCGGAGCAGAAGGTGCGCCTGGTAATCGATGTGATCCGGGGCAAGAGGGTAGGAGAAGCCATATCCACCCTGCACTACCTCAAGAAAGCTGTCGCCCGCGACGTGGAAAAGCTGCTCAAGTCCGCCGTAGCGAATGCCGAACAGCGGGAGCAGCGTCTGGACGTGGATCAGTTGTACGTGTCCAAGGCCTTCGTCGATCGGGCACCCACGGCCAAACGCCTGCGCCATAGAGCCATGGGCCGCGTGTTCCGCATCATCAAGCGCTCCTGTCACGTGACGCTGGAGCTGGATCTGAAACCGCAGGTCTAGGAGCGAGGAGGAAGCGTTGGGTCAGAAGGTACATCCGTACGGTTTCCGGCTCGGGTTCAACAAGACATGGAAATCGAAATGGTTCGCGGATCATAAGTACGCGGATCTGGTGCATGAGGACATCAATCTCCGCGACATGCTCAAGAAACGCCTGTCGCATGCCGGCATTTCGAGTGTTGACATTGAACGGGCTGCGAACAAGCTCAAAGTGAACATCCACACCTCCCGGCCAGGAATCATTATCGGCCGCCGCGGTTCGGAAGTTGACAAACTCAAAGCCGAGATTCAAAAGCGGACCGGACGCGAAGTGTTCATCAACATCCTGGAAGTTCAGAAGCCAGAGCTGGATGCGCAGCTCATTTCGGAATCAGTGGCCATGCAGCTCGAAAAGCGCATCGCGTTCCGCCGTGCCATGCGCAAGGCTATCGAAGCGGCATCCCGCTTTGGAGGCAAGGGCGTGAAGGTGCGGTGCTCCGGGCGTCTGATGGGCTCCGAAATTGCCCGCAGCGAGTGGTACCTGGAGGGCCGTCTGCCGTTACACACATTGCGGGCGGATGTGGATTACGGATTTGCCGAAGCCAACACCACCTACGGAAAGATCGGCGTGAAAGTCTGGGTCTACCGGGGTGAACGGAGCGAAGTGGTGGCGGTGGAAGATCGCCGTCGCGGGCTGGGGCTCATTGCCTGAGGAGATGGGGGTTAGCGCATGGCGATGATGCCATCCAAGGTCAAGTACCGGAAGCAGCAGCGCGGCCGGCGGCGCGGCAAGGCATACCGGGGCTCCACTCTGGCTTTCGGCGACTATGGCCTGAAAGCGATGGAAGTGGCCTGGATTCACGCCAAGCAGATTGAGGCTGGCCGAGTTGCCATGACGCGTTTCGTCAAGCGCGGAGGCAAAATCTGGATCCGGGTTTTTCCGGACAAGCCGATCACCCGCAAGCCGGCCGAGACCCGCATGGGCAAGGGCAAGGGTCCACCGGAGGCCTGGGTTGCCGTGGTCCGGCCCGGGAAGATCCTGTACGAGATGGAAGGTGTGGCGCCCGAAGTGGCGCGCGAGGCCATGCGCCTGGCAGCTAGCAAGCTGCCGATCAAAACACGCCTCGTGGCACGCACCCACTGAGCGTGAGCGATTGAGGAAATGAAAGCATCCAAGCTGAGGGATATGACAACCGAAGAGATCGACCGGGAAGTCGAGAACATGCGTGAGCAGATCTTCCGGCTGCGATTTCAGGCTGGTTCGGGGGAGACGGAGAATCCCGTGAAGATCCGCATAGTGCGGCGCGATCTAGCGCGCGCGCTGACGATTCGGCATCAGAAGGACAGGGCCGTACAGGCGGCAGGCGAAAAATCATGAGTGGTACTGAGAGACGGATTGGGGGTCTGAAAACGGGTCGCGTGGTGAGCGATTCGATGACCCGGACCGTGGTGGTCGAGGTCGAACAAATTTCGGCACACCCGCTCTACAAGCGCAGAATGCGCAAGACGAAGCGTTATCTTGCCCATGATGAGAAGGAGCAGGCACATCCGGGGGATATGGTCACCATCCGGGAGTGCCGGCCCATCAGCCGACACAAGCGCTGGTGGCTGCACGAGGTTGTGCGCCGAACCGCGGTGCCTGATCGGAAGCCCTCGAAGGAAGCCGCGCCGAAGGCGGCGAAGGACAAGCAGCCATGATCCAGATGCAAACGCTTCTGGAGGTCGCGGACAATTCCGGCGCCAAGCGGATCGCTTGCATCCACATGCGGGGCGGATCGGTGGGCAGGTACGGAAGGCTGGGAGACATTATTACCGGCAACGTGAAAGAAGCGACCCCTGATGGAACCGTGAAGAAGGGTCAGGTAGTAAGGGCTGTCATCGTGCGCACCCGCAAGGAGCAGAGGCGCCGGGATGGCTCGTACATCCGCTTCGACCAGAACGCTGCCGTGCTCATCAATGATGCCAAGGAGCCCATCGGCACTCGCGTTTTCGGGCCGGTGGCGCGCGAACTGAGAGAGCGCAAGTTTCTGAAGATCGTCTCCCTGGCTCCGGAGGTGATCTGATGCCGAGCCTTCATCTACGCAGAGGGGATACGGTAAAAGTGATCGCCGGAAAGGATCGTGGCAAGACCGGCAAAGTGCTGCGCGTCAACCTCGGGGCGGCTCGCGCCGTCGTTGAGGGGGTAGCCTTTATAAAGCGGCACACCCGCCCCAACCCGCAGCGAAACATCAAAGGAGGGATCGTCGAGCGGGAAGCGCCCGTCCACATCTCGAACCTGATGGTGGTTTGCGGCGAGTGCGACAAACCCGTGCGGGTTGCTCACAAGCGGCTTGAAGATGGTCGCCACCTGAGATCCTGCAGGAAGTGCGGAGGCGCCCTGGACAAGGTGTGAATGATCGATGGTCCGTCTTTTAGAAAAGTATCGTAAGGAGATCTTGCCGGCGCTGCAGTCGCGCTTCAGCTATTCGTCTCCGATGGCGGCCCCGCGGCTCGAAAAGATTGTCGTGAACATGGGTGTCGGTGAAGCTAAAGAAAACATAAAAATCCTCGATACCGCCTCGGAAGAGCTCAGCATGATCACCGGGCAGCGGGCCGTTGTCACCAGAGCCAAGAAATCGATCGCCAACTTCAAAATACGCCAGAAGATGCCGATCGGTTGCATGGTGACGCTTCGCGGGAACCGCATGTATGAGTTTTTCGACAGGTTGGTCAGCATCGCCCTTCCACGTGTGCGCGATTTCCGCGGAGTTTCATATCGTGCCTTCGATGGAAGAGGCAATTACACGCTCGGCGTCCAGGATGCGCTGATCTTTCCGGAAGTAACGTTCGGCAATCTCGAGAAGGTGAAGGGCATGAACATATCCATCGTGACGACGGCCAGGTCCGATGATGAATCTCGGGCTCTGCTGGAGTTACTGGGAATGCCCTTCCGCAAGGACTAAAGGTCGCAGACGGAGGTACGCAGTGGCTACCCAGGCATGGATAGCGAAGCAGAGAAGGCAGCCCAAGTTTGCGGTTCGGGCTTACAATCGTTGTCGGTTGTGCGGTCGGAGACGGGGCTATCTGCGCAAATTCGCGATGTGTCGCTTGTGTTTTCGTAAGCATGCCCTTCAGGGAGACCTGCCGGGAGTGGTAAAGGCCAGTTGGTGACGGAGTGGTGAAACTATCATGTCGATGACGGATCCGATTGCGGACATTCTGACCCGTATGCGCAATGGACTGCAGGCGGGACATCGCAGTGTGCGCGCACCACACTCGCGGGTCAAAGAAGCCATGGCCCAGATTCTCCTTAGGGAGGGCTATCTCGAAGAATCCCATGTGGAGGAGAAAGACGGCAAGCGCACCCTGGTGATGAGCTTTAAGTACGATGCGGCGGGGAGTTCGGTTCTCACATCCCTGCAGCGCGTGTCGAAGCCAGGTTGTCGGGTGTACGCGGGCAAGGCCAAGATTCCGGTGGTCCTGAGCGGCCTTGGCATCACCATCATCTCGACGTCGAAGGGACTCATGACCGGAGATGACAGCCGCAAGGCGGGTATTGGTGGCGAGGTCCTGTGCAGTATCTGGTGAGGTGGTTACCGTGTCCCGAATAGGAAAGCTTCCGATTCCGATCCCTTCCAAGGTGGAAGTGAAGGTGGAAGACCGCCAGATCCGGGTCAAGGGGCCCAAGGGCGAGCTTCAGCAGGTGCTTCCGGCCGGCATCCAGGCGGATCTCAGTGACGGGATCCTGCAGATCAGGCGTGCCGATGACAGTAAGTCTCAAAGAGCCCTTCATGGCCTGTCGCGTGCGCTCCTGGCGAATGCGGTGCGGGGCGTTCATGAGGGCTTCACCAAGGAGCTTGAGATTGAGGGAATCGGATTTCGTGCCCAGCTCGAGGGGCGGGAGCTGACGTTCAACCTGGGATACAGCCATCCCGTGCGCTACAAGCTTCCCCAGGGAATTGATGTCAAGATTGAAAAACAGGTTCGGATGGCGATCTCCGGCGCCGACCGCCAGATGGTCGGCCAGGTGGCCGCCGAGATCCGCGGGCTGCGTCCCCCCGATGTCTACAAGGGAAAGGGCATTCGTTACGCGGGTGAATTTATAAAGAAGAAAGCGGGCAAGAAAGGCGCTACCGCCTAGCCTGGAGAGATATCGTGTCACCAACTTTATCGCGTACCGCCCACCGGCGGAGGATACACCGCAGGATCCGCTGCAAGATCCGAGGCACTTCCGAGCGCCCGCGTCTATGCGTCTACCGCTCGCTGCGGGGTCTGTACGCCCAGCTGGTGGACGACGATGCGGGCAAGACGCTTCTGACCGTGACGAGCCGCGATCAGGAGTGCAATATTCGCGGAGGCAAGAACCTCGAAGCGGCCAAGCAGGTTGGCATGTTGCTGGCGCGTCGCGCCAAGGAAAAAGGCATAGAAAACGTCGTGTTCGACCGTGGTGGTTACCTCTACCACGGACGAGTACGCGCCCTGGCGGATTCCGCACGGGAGACGGGTCTCAAATTCTGACCCGCGAGCTGGAAGGCAGGTTCCGATGGCAACACACATCAATCCGGACGACCTCGATCTCAAGGATCGGGTAATCCACATCAACCGTGTGACCAAGGTGGTCAAGGGCGGCAAGAACTTTTCGTTCAGCGCTCTCGTCGTGGTTGGAGACCGAAAGGGCCACGTCGGCTTTGGCATGGGCAAGGCCCGGGAGGTTCCGTCCGCGATCACCAAGGGGATAGAGAAAGCCAAACACGATATTCACAGTATCGTCCTTGTGGGTACGACGATCCCGCACGCTGTGGTCGGTCACTACGGAGCGGGGCGTGTGCTCCTGAAACCGGCCTCGCCGGGTACCGGAGTCATTGCGGGTGGGACGGTCCGCGCCGTGCTCGAGTCGCTCGGAGTGCAGGACATACTCACGAAATGTCTGGGAACCCAGAATCCGTACAACGTGGTGCGCGCCACCCTCGAAGGCCTCAAGAGTCTGAAGGATCCGCAGAAAGTTCGCCGAGCCCGCGGCCAGGCGGAACCCGAGAGCAACGCAGCTGAGGTCGCGTGAAGCAATGGCGAAGAACTCCAGGAAACCCAGAGCAACCAAGGCGAAGCCAGAGAGGAAGCTGACCGTCGTGCAGATCCACAGCGGTATCGGCTGTCCTGAACGGCAGCGCCGCACGCTGCAATCGCTGGGACTTCGCCGGATCCGGCACCGGGCCCGTCTGCCTGATCTGCCGTCCGTGAGGGGAATGGTTAAGGCAATCCATCATCTGGTGCGCATCGAGGAATCCCCCTCGACCCGCCGTGGAGGCTCGAAAGCATGAGGCTCCAGGATCCCCGTCCGGCAAAAGGAGCCAGGCGTCCGCGGAAGCGTATCGGGCGCGGGCCGGGCTCGGGGCACGGCAAAACCGCGTGTGCCGGCCACAAAGGACAGAGGTCGAGAACGGGCGATCGCAGCTTGCGCGGCTTCGAGGGCGGACAGATGCCGCTGCACCGCCGCATGCCGAAGCGAGGTTTCACCAACAAGTTCCGGATCTCTTACCACATCCTGAATGTCGAGGATCTGGCCCGCTTCGGAGAATCTGCTGAGGTGACGCCCGAGAGCTTGCGCCAGGCGGGAGTGATAGGCAGCCCGAGAGACTGGGGAGTGAAAATCCTTGGTAACGGAGAGGCGCCCAGCGGGCTCAAGTTGAAGGTTCACAAGATCAGCCGTCCGGCGCGTGAAAAGATAGAACGGGCAGGCGGAACCATCGAATTGGTCAAATAGGGAATGCTGACGACTTTTCAGAATATTCTCAGCATTCCCGATCTGCGCCGCCGTCTCCTGTACACCTTCATGATGCTTGCGGTGTACCGGGTCGGGGGGCAGATCCCGACACCGGGTGTGAACGCCGAAGCGCTGCGGCGTTTCTTCTCGGAGCAGGCCGGCAGCTTCCTGGGATTTCTCGATCTCTTCTCGGGAGGCAACCTGGGGCAGATGACCATCTTTGCCCTGGGGATCATGCCCTATATTTCAGCGTCAATCATTCTGCAACTGTTGACGGTCATATGGCCCTATCTGGAGAAACTCAAGGAAGAAGGGGAAATCGGTCGACGCAAGATCACCCAGTACACGAGATACGGAACCGTGGTTCTCAGCATCATCCAGTCGTTTGCTATCGCGATGTGGATCGAGAATCAGCCAGGGCCGGGTGGGATGAGCCTTGTGGTCAATCCGGGGCTGGGTTTCAAGCTGATGACCATCCTGACGCTGACCACGGGAACGGCATTCGTAATGTGGCTGGGAGAGCAAATAACGGAGCGCGGCATCGGCAACGGTATCTCGCTCATCATCTTTGCGGGGATCGTCGTCGGCTTGCCCGGCGCCATTTACGGCACCGTCCAGGATATCCGCAACCAGACTCTCAATCTTCTGGTGGTGCTGGTTCTACTGGTGTTCATGGTTTGTATTGTGGCGTTCATCGTCTACGTGGAACGCGCCCAGCGGCGCATACCGGTGCAGTACGCCAAGCGGGTCGTGGGACGCCGCATGTACGGGGGTCGGTCGGTGCATCTTCCCCTCAAGCTGAACACCGGCGGCGTGATCCCGGTGATCTTCGCCTCCTCGATGCTGGCCGTGCCGCAAACCATCGCCGGCTTCATGTTCAGCGATGTGATCTGGCTGCGGGATGTGGCCCGCCAGCTGGACTACAACATGCCGCTCTACAACCTGATGTATTTTCTTCTCATTATATTCTTCGCCTATTTCTACACCTCCATCATTTTCAACCCGGTGGAGGCGGCGGATAATATGAAGAAGTATGGCGGTTTCATCCCCGGCATCCGGCCGGGCCGACGGACGGCGGAGTACCTCGATGAGGTCCTCAGCCGTCTGACATTCGTCGGGTCATTTTATCTGGGCGTCATTGCCCTGCTGCCTATCTTCCTGATCAGCGGAGTCAATGCAGGGGCATTGCCGGTGATCGGCCCGGCCCTCGATCGTGCCCTACCCAATTTCATCACTCAGGGGCTGGGAGTGAAATTCTACTTCGGAGGCACTTCACTGCTCATCGTGGTCGGTGTGGCCATGGACACAGTGCAGCAGATTGAATCGCAG
>CBEVTG010000043.1:0-9635 GCA_965552745.1 uncultured bacterium | reverse complement strand
GTGCCCGCCACCCGGGGGGTGAGAGCGGCGCGCTCGCTAAAGTGGCTGGGAACGGCGTAACCCGTCGGGGAGAGGTTCACTCCTCCGTCGTTCCGGTGTACCTCATACGTGACATAAAAATCCGGTGTGCCGCGCGTGATCGAAATTCCCTTGGAACGCAAATCCCGGTTGACGGCGTCCCGGATCAGCTTGTGAGCCGTCGGGTTTCGCTGCTCGACGGTCTTCCCGGCACCCGGAGCAAGAGGCAGCCAGGCGTAGGACGAGTAGATCGAAAAATCGATCGAGGGATCCGCGGTTGAGCCGGATTCCGCCAGGAGTGGAGACACCGGGACGACCAGGACCGCGATCGAAAGGAGTTGTATCAGCATACTTTGAACTCTCATGTGAATACCTCGCGTCACGCCTGCCGCTAGCCCCCGCCAGGCAACTAAATTTCGTTTAAGGCTGTGTATTTCTATGACTTTAAATCAAGCAGGTCGCCTGCGTCAATTGCAGCGTCCGATCGCGTGACTGCGGTCAGTGTCCCCCTGCTTGACACAGCCGCCGATCCCGGTTATTAAATCGACCTGAAAGCTCCAGCCAGTCAAATTGTGAAGGGAGACGAGATGCGGCAGAGGGAGATCTGTTGTCTGGGTGCGCGGTTCAGGTGGATGGCCGTGGGGGTCATGGGTTTCAGCCTGGTTGCCGGCCTGGCGGTGACGGCGGACGACACTCAAGGGTATGACACCGATTCGGATGTGGTGGAGGGGCAGATCGCCCCCAGGCTTCAGACCCTGGGTGCTCACGAGCACCCGATCACCACGAGCTCTCCGCGCGCGCAGCTTTTCTTCAATCAGGGACTCAACCTCGCCTACGGTTTCAACCACCGCGAGGCCAGACGCTCCTTCCGGGAAATGGCACGCCTCGATCCGGACGCCGCCATGGCCTACTGGGGGCAGGCGCTCGTCCTGGGCCCCAACATCAACGCGCCGATGGATCCGGAGGCGGAGATGGAAGCTAATGATCTGGTGCACAAAGCGCTCTCGCTGAAGGATGGAGTCTCGAAGAAGGAACAGGCGCTCATTGAGGCTCTCGCCAGGCGCTACTCGGACGACGAAGAGCCGGATCGAACCGCTCTCGACGAAGCGTACGCCAGGGCAATGCGCAAAGTGCATGAGAGGTACCCGGACGACCAGGATATCGCCACGTTGTTTGCCGAGTCACTGATGACCCTCAGCCCCTGGGACTACTGGACTCCGGCGGGAGAACCGTATCCGGCTACGACCGAGTTCCTGAAGGTTCTGGAATCGGTGATGGAGCGTAACCTGGAACACCCGGGCGCTGCCCACCTTTACATTCATGCTGTGGAAGCGGTGCATCCTGAGCTGGCCGAAGATGCGGCGGATCGGCTGGTCGGGCTGGTGCCCGGATCAGGGCACCTGCAGCACATGCCGTCGCACATCTACGTGAGGGTGGGGCGCTACGAGGATGCCTCTCGCGCCAACACCCGGGCCATCGCCGCGGACGAGGACTACATCACCCAGTGCCGCGCCCAGGGCATCTACCCGCTCCTCTACTATCCGCACAACATCCACTTCTTCTGGCTTGCGTCAGCGTGGGAAGGGCGCAGCGCGGACGCTATGAAGGCCGCCTTCGAGGTGGGAGAAAAGATCGGCAAGGATGTCGACGAGATGCCCGAATGGGGCCAGGTTTTCGCCGTGGTGCCCCTATACGCGCTTGCCCGGTTCGGGAAGTGGGATGAAATCATGGAGCAACCCGAGCCGCCGCAGACCAAGACCTACTGGGTCGGAGTCTGGCACTATGCCCGTGGTCTTGCGTTCGGCAGGACGAAGCGGCTGGATCAGGCGCGCTCCGAGCTCGAGGCGCTTCAGAAGCTCGCGGCGGACGAGACCCTCAAGGATGTCCGTATGGGCGCCAACAACGAGTGGATCCTTCTCAACATTGCATCCAGCGTCCTCGCGGGAGAGATAGCGCTCGAGGCCGGTGAATATGACGAGGCGATTGCACACCTGCACCGGGGCGTGCTGCTCGAGGATTCCCTCACCTACACCGAGCCCCCGGACTGGTATTTCCCGGTGCGCCAGTCACTCGGCGCCGCGCTTCTCAAAGCAGGCCGGCCGCTGGAGGCCGAGGTTGTCTACTGGGATGACCTGAAGCACAATCCGGACAACGGCTGGTCGCTGTTCGGCCTCATGAAGAGCCTCGAGGCGCAGGACAAGGACGAGAAGGCGGCTGACATCAAGAAGCGCTTCCGAAGCGTCTGGAAGCGGGCGGATGTCAAGCTTGCCGCGTCGCGGTTCTGAGGGACCGCTTCAGACGACATGAGTGGCCCTGTTCGCGCGAGCCGAAGATGCCAGGCAGGCCTCTCGAGCGGGCCATCGGCATGCCGGTAGCCGACCTGGAAAAGAACCTCAAAGCCTACATCGAGAAGCTGAGCGGCAATCCTTAGCCAGTTCTACATTCAACTGCTAGGATGGAAACGCTCCAATTGAAACTGGAGAGATCCCGATAGATGCAGCTCGGCTGTCACAAAGAAACATGGGACCGATGACCCTCCGACCGACCCCCGTAGACTGTAAGAAAGACTCCATCACACGGATGGAATGGAGCGCTTGAGAGGAGATCAAACATGCGTGACTGGAGAGCACCGAGGTATCAATCTGATAACTGGTCTCACGTCCGGGTTACCCGGCAGGAGGTAATTATCAGGGTCACCTTTGGCGCAGCCATCGCCGCCCTTGCTACCATCGCGTTTTTCGGTGGCCCGACTGATTCCCGCGCCGCTGGCGTCGAACCGTCCTTCATTGGCGAGCGACTTACGGTTCTATATGTGAAAGATGTGCGCCTGAGCGTAGCCTTCTACGAGGCCCTCGGGTTTCAGCTAGACCACTACTACGATTACGATAGGGACGATTACACGCGATCCTGGACCAGATCCGAACCGCCTCAGTGGGCGGAGATGCATCTGGGAAAGAACGTCAGGATCGGGTTGACAACCGCAGAAGAGGAGGATCAGGTCTACGGTGGTGGTGTCCGTCACTACTTCATGATCGCGAATGTCGAAGAGCTCTTCAAGTCGGTCAAGACTCAGGGAATCACGCCCGAACCGGATGAGGTCGAAAAGCGCCCGTGGCTGGATTTTTTCACCGTGTCCGACCCCGACGGTCATCAGATCGTCTTTGCTCGAAAACACCAGGACTATTACGACGAAATTCGAAAGCGCCTCGACGCACTTCCACGTTAGAGTTGCCAGGTCGCTGGAAGCGATTGTCGCTCAGGCAGATTCCTCTTCCAGGAAGTAGTTGAAGTCCGAGAGTTCTTCGACATGGAGGATTTCGTACGCGTGGGCTGGACTGTGCGCGTGGAATAAATGTCGCTGGATGTCATAATCGGATCCGATCGAACGGGCCAGCGCGGCCAGTACCTCCAGATGCCGGTTCCGCATCGACGCGGGTGTGGCAAGCAGGACCATGCAGTGCACGGGCTGCCCGTCAGGAGTTTTGAAATCGAGCCCCTGGCGGCTGATGCCCATGACGCCTACCAGTGCGTTTCCCTCCTCCAGGACGGCGTGGGGTATGGCCAGGCCGCTACCGATGCAGGTCGACGCCTCGCGTTCCCGGTCCAGCACCGATTTCAGCAGTTGATCCCGGTCGAGGTTCAGGTGGTTGGTCCGGATGAGGAGATCGGTCAGCTTCTCAATCGCTTCATCCTTGGTATCCGCCTTGAAATCGGTGACGATGTTCTCTTCGTGGAGGAAATCGATGAGGCGCGCACGATCTTTACCGAAATCCCCGGAACGTCGAAGAGCGATGCGGGTCAGAATAGGTCCCAGTAGCTCGTTTATGGTCACCACGGCGATCCCGATGGCCAGGAGGACGTCGCTCAGAGAAGAGAAAACGGGATCCTCTTTGATGAGGAGCATGAGTCCAACGGCTACGCCTGCCTGTGGAAGAAGAGCGATACCCAGGTTTCTTCTCATGCGCTCGGTGGTGCCTGCCAGGCGCATGCCGACGTTCGAGGCGATGATCTTTCCCGCCGCGCGGGCAAGCGCCACGATGGCGGCCACGACGAGTCCTCCCGTGATCAGCATCTCCAGATCCAGCTCCATCCCGGCGAGCATGAAGAAGGCCGCAAATATGATGTTCTCGAAGTTCTCGAACACGGTATGCCCGACGTCCGTCTCAGGAGTGAGGTTTTCAAGAACCATGCCCATAAACAGGCACGATAGCAGCGAGCTGATCTCCAGGTAATCCGCAAGCCCCACGGTGAGAAGAATGGCGATCGTCGATGCGGTCGTCAGGGTTTCGGTCCGAACGACCCTTCGCGCCAGGAGGGCAAGGGCCGCGCCGGCGATTCCTCCGAGCAGAATCGAGGCCAGAAGCTGGCGCAACGGGGCAGCAAGGATATCGGTTGGTGAGTATGCTGCAGAAGGATCGAGGCTCAGACGGGCCGCGGTATGCGCCACTTCGAACAGACAGATGCAGGCAATATTGTTGAGCGCCACTGCACCCAGGAGCGTCTTGACGAAAACTCCCTTCGATCGGCTCTCCTTGATGACGGCCACTACGGTAGCGGGTGCGGTGGCAACCGCCAGAGTTGCCAGCAAAGCTGCCAGGGGCCAGTCGTGGTCCGTGAAGAAGCGCACACTCAGATAGACGAGTGGCGGTGTTATCGTGGCCTCGAGCAGGACGACAAGGAGCAACCTGCGGGCGGCGTGGCGGAGTTTCTGAAAATGAAGGTGGCTTCCCACCGCCACCGCGATGAGACCGAGCGCGAAGTGGGTGATAGGCTGAAGGCTGTGGATTTCTTCAGAGCGGAAGAAACCCAGCACCGTGGGGCCGAGGAGCAGCCCCACCAGGATCTGGCCCGTCACCGCAGGGAGATGCAGCCGCCGGGCCGCCATGCCCGAGGCAACGCCGGCGACCAGCACGACGGACAGAGTGAGCAAGAAATTTCCAGTATGAACCATTCAGCAGCCTCGATCGGGTGGGATTATAGTCGATGATCCCTGCCTGCACTTCCAGAAGGGGTTAATATAGGAGCGGTACGGAAAGTTGCCTCGAAGCGGTGAGCTCCGGTTGAAAATCTCGATTGTCATTCCTGCTCTGAACGAAGCCGAACGGATTGCCGGGCAGGTCGAAGCCTGCCTTGGCCTGGACCCTCAGCCGGAGGTGATCGTTGCCGATGGTGAAAGCTCGGATGGTACGGTTTCTAAAGCACTCCGCGCCGGAGCAAGAGTCGTCTCCTGCATCCGCAGAGGGCGGGCAGCACAGATGAACGAAGCAGCTCGAATCACTCAGGGCGATGTGCTTATCTTCCTTCATGCAGATGTCCGTATCGCTCAGAGGGCGTACGAAGCGCTGATGCGATCAATGCAGGATCCGGATCTACTGGGAGGAGCCTTCAGGCGGCGCTTCGAGCCCGGATCCTTCCTTCTCGATCTGGGATGCCGGCTGGCGGAGTACCGGGGAAAGTGGTTGCGGATCTACCTGGGTGATCAGGCGATTTTCGTGCGCCGCGAAGCGTTCAGGAAGATCGGAGGGTTTCCCGAAATCCTGCTCTTCGAGGATGTCGAGATATCTCGCCGCCTGGCGCGGATTGGCAAGACCCGGCTTTTGAAGGAATCTGTTGTTGCGTCGGGGAGGCGATTCGACCGTGACGGTAATCTCCGCGGCCTTTCGCGCAACCTCTGGCTTACCGGTCGCTATCTGCTGGGAGCGGATCCCGACCGTCTTGCGAGGCACTATTACCCGGGGTGTTACCCGATGGATTCGAATCGAACAGAACGCGGGCGTGAAGAGACGGTATGAGATCCAACCTCGTTCGATCCCCGAAGTCAGTGCACCGACTCTCCCTCGGCGCAGGAAGGACCCTGGCGCTTTCCATGGCTCTGGGCTTGCTCCCCATCGCCTGTGCCACCAATCCCGCAACGGGCAAACTGCAGCTCTCATTCATCGGAGAGGCGAGCGAGATCGCCATGGGGCGCGATGCGGACAGGGAGATCGTTGCTTCGATGGGGATCTATGAGGATCCGGACATCCAGGCTTATGTGGAACGTCTGGGCAAGGATTTGGCGGCGAAGTCGGAGCGCCCGGGCCTGCCCTGGACGTTCCGTGTTCTCGATGATGCGATAGTGAACGCCTTCGCTCTGCCGGGAGGATACATCTACCTAACGCGTGGGATCCTGGCTTACCTCAACTCGGAGGCAGAACTGGCCACCGTTCTGGGGCACGAGATAGGTCACGTGACCGGAAAGCACTCGGTCAATCGCATCAGCAAATCACAACTCACCTCCCTCGGAATGAGCGTTGGCATGGCCGTTAGCCCCGAGCTGCGGAAATTTGGGGGACTTGCGGAGACGAGCCTCGGTCTTCTGTTCCTCAAATACTCCCGTGATGATGAGCGTGAGGCGGACGATCTCGGGCTGCGATACATGAATAAGGCCCGCTACGATCCGGGAGAGATGCCGAAGGTCTTTGCCATGCTCGGCAGTGTGAGCGGTTCGACGAACGGCGGCCGCATCCCTTCCTGGCTCTCGACCCATCCTGATCCCGAGGATCGGGAAGCACGGACTGAGGAGGAGATTTCACGCCTGAGGAAATCACCCGGTGATCTGCGTGTCGGGCACGACACGTACCTTGCCCGGATCGATGATCTTGTGTTCGGCGAAAACCCCCGGCATGGTTATTTCAAGGACAGGGATTTCTATCATCCGGAGCTCGAGTTTAGGTTCCGTTTTCCCGAAGAGTGGAGAGGGGTAAACCAGAGGCAGCGAGTGGCTGGCATCAGCCCCAGCGAGAAGGCCATCCTCGAGCTGACGCTGGACGATGCAGATTCGAATGCCGGAGCGCTGGAGGAGTTTGCGGCCATCGAGAGGCTGGAGGTCATCGATCGATGGAATCGGGAGATTAACGGGGTACCTTCGATCTGGGCGAGCTTCAAAATCGGTGATGGAACGACCGTGTTGCTGCGTGGCACGGTTGCTTTCCTGAAGCACGGTGGGAGCGTCTACCGGCTGCTCGGGTACGGTCGTGAAGAGGGGTGGACGGAGGATGAAAAAGCCGTGAAGAGTTCGCTCGAGAGCTTCCGGCGTCTGACGGATCCGAGAGCGCTGAACGTGCAACCGGCGCGCATCCGGACCGTCAAGCTGTCCAGAGCTCTCTCAATCCAGGAGTTCGAGCAGAGCTACCCTTCGAGCGTACCTGCCGCGACGGTCGCTCTGGTAAATCAGATCCAGCCGCACGACAGGTTTCCTGCCGGCCGCACCGCCAAGCAGATCGTCGGCGGTGAGATCCCGTAATCTGCGCGTTCCGGGGCCGATCATCGCACCGGATAGCTACCCGGGCTCATTCTGATACGGTTGCTGCTCCAGACCCGATACTGATAAAGTAAGCACAAGTTTCTGTATTGATCACCTGGTGAGCAGGCTACCGGGTCATGCGGTGGGCGTAGTCTTCCGCACCGCGGCCAGTTTTCGGTACGACCCGAGTGGGGGAGATGCCGGTACGTCCGCCGGTGATGGAAAGAGTTCGACCTTTACCCGGAATCTGAGGCGGTCGAGTCAAGAGAAGGAGTCTGAACATGTCCCGATCCAAAGTGGACGCAATCATCATCGGAGGAGGCCATAACGGCCTGATCGCCGCCGGATATCTAGCCAAAGCCGGGCTCAAGGTGACGGTCCTGGAGAAGCGCTCCATCGTGGGAGGTGCCTGCGTCACGGAAGAAATCGCCCCGGGGTTCCGGGTCAGCCGCACCTCCTATGTCAGCAGCTTGATGCTTCCCGAGATCATCCGGGATTTCCGCATGGTGGAGCGCGGATACGAGGTCATGAGGCCGGATCCCAGCAGCTTCTGGGTCTATCCGGACGGGCGCTACTTCCTGACGCATGCCGATCCGGCCAAGCAGCGTGAGGAGATCTCCAAGTTCTCCACAAAGGACGTCGATGCTTTCGAGCGCTTCGACCAGGACCTGATGCGCCTGCGCCCGCTGATCGACGAGATCCTGCGCACCACGCCACCGAGATTTCCACCGGCGGGGATGAAGGACTACTGGTCCTACCTGAAACTGGGGAGGAAGGTCCAGGCGCTTGGCAAGAAGGATATGAGGCACTTCATGGAGCTCATGATGGCCTCCTCGGCGGAGTATCTCGACAAGCGTTTCGAATCCACCGAGATGAAAGCCACCATCGCTACGAGCGGGACGGTCGGTACGGGAGTGGGAGTCATGACACCCGGCTCGGCCTACGTAATCCTGCACCACGTGATGGGCGGTGTGAACGGTATTCCGGGCGCCTGGGGTTATGTGCGCGGCGGTATGGGTAGCATCACGAAAGTTCTGGCGGAAGCCTGCAAGGAGTGGGGGGTCGAGATCCGCACCGAGTCGCAGGTGGAGAAAGTTCTGGTGCGCAATGGCCGGGCTTCGGGCGTGGTTTTAAAAAACGGAGACGAGCTGCTTTCCCGCATGGTCGTTTCAAATGCCGATCCCAGGCGCACCTACCTCGGATTCGTCGATTCCGAGCACCTCGACCCCGAGTTCCTCGAAGACATCCGCAAGTTCAAGATCCAGGGCACTTCGATCAAGGTGAATTGCGCTCTGGGCGAGTTGCCGGACTGGAAGTGCCTGCCGGGCAAGGATCCCGCCGCCCGACATCACCAGGCCAACTTCGAGATCGGGCCCAGCATGGATTACCTGGAAGAGGCCTTTGATGACATGAAGTACGGGCGCCCTTCGCGCCACCCCATCATCGACGGCAATATCGCCTCCGTCATGGACGACTCACTCGCACCGAAGGGCAAGCACGTCATGTCGCTGTTCGTTCAGTACGCGCCCTACCATCTCAAGGAGGGCACATGGCCTGAAATCCGCGAGAAGGTTGCCGACGTCATCATTGACACGATTGCCGAATACGCGCCTAACATCAAGAGCGCCATTATTGCCCGAGACGTTCTCTCTCCCTGGGATCTGGAGCAGGAGTACGGTCTCACCGAAGGGAATATCTTCCAAGGAGAAATCACTCCCGATCAGATCTTCTTTATGAGGCCGGCCCCGGGCTGGGCCCACTACCGATGTCCTCTCAGGGGGCTCTACCTGTGCGGATCCGGCGCGCATCCCGGAGGAGGAGTGATGGGAGGGCCGGGCATGAACGCCAGCCGGGAGATCCTGCGCGATCTCAGGGAGCTGTGAGACGGGTGAGAGGGTGGCGCTTCAGCGGATCTTGAGCACGACGATCGTCCGATCGTCTTTCGATGCGTGGCGGTTGGCAATGTACAGATCGGTGGAGCGCAGCAGGTCGCAGGCGATCTCTTCGGCAGGTTTTGCAGCGACCTCCGTGAGCAGGTTCTGCAGTCGCCGCATGCCGAACTCCTCGGAACACTTGTTCATCGCCTCGTGGATGCCGTCGGAGCAGAAGACGACCATGTCGCCGCTCTCTAGAGAAAGCTTCCTGTCTTCGTAGCGGCTGTCCGGCAGCAGCCCCAGCGGCACCCCCTCAACCTTGAGCTGTTCGCTCTTGCCGCGCCGGACGAGCACGGGGCGGGTAAAACCTGCGTTGGCTAGGTGCAGGGACTTGTCACGCGCGTCGAAAATTCCGAAGGTCATGGCGACAAAGCGGTTTTCAATGCGCGGCTTGTGAAGCT
>CBEVTG010000042.1:0-9836 GCA_965552745.1 uncultured bacterium | reverse complement strand
CCCAGGAATCCACCTTTCGCTCTATTCAGCAAACGCATACCCTCCCTGAGTCACGAAAACCCTCCAGGTACCCTCCTTGGCACGCAGAGACGGTGATCCACGGCGCTCCGCCGTCAGGACCGGGATCCAACGACTCCAGCGCCGCAGCCGCTCCCAGATCGGGCTGGGAGGACGGAAGCGTTGCCGCACCGCGCCTGGGTCCGATGTACCCTCCTGGCAAGTCGGTAATCCGGCAACAACACGATGCCGGTTTCTGAAACCCATGGTGTGGGCGAGGTGGTTCCAGTTGATGAACTCGCCTTCCAGCCCAAGACGTGGACACCGGGTGATCCACGATTGGGTCCAGGTGCCTGCGGGCTCCTGCCACGAAGCTCGTATGGAGGAGCGGTTACGCTCGAGATGCAGCCAGCCCGCGAGGCTGGCATCCTCAAACGACTGGAAATCTTCGAGACCGTGTTCGACAGCGACGATCCCCGCCCCCAGCGCGGCAAACAACAAGGCCGACACCGTGCCCAAAGAGGTCCAGAATAACTCCCAGGGCACATAAGCCTGGCCACGCACCCTCCGCCAGAGCGCTCCGGGCCACCGGCGCAAGACCCAGAGAGCAAAACAGATCCCCGCAAGGCCAATCGCGGCACCTGCCGGTACCGCATATCCATGTTCAAACCAGGCAAGCGCCTCCAGATCAGTCACGTCTGGTCTCTCTTCCCTCGATGCGTACTTCACTGATGGCGTCGCATCCCAACCAGGCGTTCAGCTGCGTGCGTAGATCAGTTTCGAGCCGCTCGAGCGTGTTCCGCCATCGAGGCTCGTCAACCTCGATCACCAGCACGCCATGGCGCCATGAAGTCGGCCGTGCATGCTCTGACAGGGGCGCGTGTATCACCTGGCTCCAGGCCTGCATGAGGGCAAGGGTATGGATCCCGACCCCGGGAGTCTCCACCTTTTCCCGCGCCCGCACCGGACCCAGCCGGATGCCACGCAACGGTACAAACCCGTCGGCGCTCATCGAGATGATATAATCACGGTTCCGTGCCCAGAGCGATCCCAGCTTCCACCTGCAAGTTCCGAACTAGTTGTGGCGGCGTACTGCGCTGCCAGGATCCGGTTGAAGATCACGGATTTTGCGAGTTCCACCTGGAAGCCTTTCTACGGAACGAACTTAGTGACTCGGGCGTGATCTCTGACCGTTTGAGTGATCAGGATCGGCGCCGCGAGATCAACTACCACGGCATTGTCTTCCCGCATATTCCCTACCCCGGTTGATCCCCCCCTCTTCCGCAATTTTACCTCTGGTAGCGCTGAACCGCTGCCTGATGATCCCTCAGGTGGCGCGAGAAGAAATGGCGGCCCGTGTTCATGGACACGAAATAAAGATAATCCACGTCTGCCGGGTAAAGCGAGGCTTCGAGCGCGGCGCTGCCCGGACTGGCAATCGGCCCCGGCGGAAGGGCAGCGGACACATACGTGTTGTACGGAGATGGGAAGGTTAGATCCCGCCGGCTGAGGGTTCCCCGATATCGCCCCTCCCGCTCCAGGGCATAGATCACCGTCGGATCGCACTGTAGTCGCATGCGCAGCCGCAGCCGGTTGTGAAAAACAGCGGAGATCGTCGGCCGTTCCTCGGTAGCACCGGTCTCCTTCTCGACCAGTGAGGCGAGCGTGACAATCTCCCGCGGCGTCATACCCAGTTCTGCCGCTCGTCGCCTCCAGGGTTCGGCAAATACCTCACGGAACTTCTCTACCATGGTGCGCACGACCTCTTCCGCGGAACTGCCCCTGGCAAATCGGTAGGTGTCCGGAAACAGGTACCCCTCCAGATCGAGAGCGCCCGGATCGAGGTCGGCGATCCACTCGGTGCGGCGCGCCGCCTCAATCACCTCCTCCTCATCCACCACTCCCTTGGAAGCCAGGAGTGCCGCTACTTCTCGCGCCGTCAGGCCTTCCGGAACTGTGATTTGATACTGCAGGACGCGCCCGTCCAGAAGATGACGTGCTACTGCTGCAAGGCTGACGGATCCGCGAAATTCGTATTCGCCCGCTTTCACTGTCGCGTGCGGCCCTTCCAGCCAGACCAGGGCTCGAAAGGTCAGAGAGGAAAGGATGAGACCTTCTCTCCGCAGCTGTCGACTCAGTGCCTGGATAGAGGTGCCTCGGGGGACATGAACAATCCGCTCCGACCCCCCATACCCGTTGAAAGGAATCCACACCAGCCCGACGCCGGTGATCATCAGAGCGACGACGGCGAGAAGAGCCGCAAGCGCGATTCGTCCACGCCCACGGATCCACCGGGGTCCCGCCGGGCAACCTGTCTGCTCACTCACTGACACAACTCCCTGAATCGCCCGCCACGCGCGTGCCCTGCTGTCTCTCGAACTCGAGAAATCCCTGCAGAATGAGGGCCGCGGCAAATCGATCGATGGCGCGACCACGCTCACGCCGTCTGACGTTCATTTCGATGAGAGTCCGTGCAGCCTCCTGCGTTGTGAGACGCTCGTCCCAGAGACGTACTGGCACTTCGACCTTGGCCTTCAGCCGCTCGGCAAATTGCTCCGCCGCCCGTGCAACCCGCCCCCGGCCGCCATCCATATGCACGGGGTGCCCGATGACGACCTCCATGACCTCGTGCTCTTCAATCAGTCGGCGGATCGCCCTGAGGTCGCTGTCAGCATCGCGGTGCGTGATCGTCGTGAGGGCTCGTGAAGTCAGCCGTAGCGGGTCGCTCAGCGCCACGCCAATGCGGACCTCCCCCCAATCAAGCGCCATCACCCTTCCCATGGCCTCGCGGCTCAGTGGCGGATCCTTTCCCAGAAGGTTGAGAAGTTGAACTCGGGGCTGTTCTCCCGTGTGTGGCACTGCAGGCAGGCCTGTATACCTGATTTGCCGAAGCCTGCCACCCTCGATTCCGGATGGGTTCCCGAAGCACTGTGGCAAGATTCGCACTGTACGTGTGCCAGGTGAGGGGTATTGCTCATTCCCACAAAGCCACCCACCTTGCGATATCCCGTGGTATGGCAGGGCAGGCACTCAGGATTGTACATCTGCCTCTCCCTCACAAGCGTGTCGAGCGCTGTGGCATGCGACGTATCTTCCCAGACAGCAAAGGCCTCTTCATGGCAGACCCTGCAGCGGCCCGCCCCTGTGAAGCTCGAGCCAATCACTACCGGTGTCAGCGGTGAACCGAAAACCCGGTGGGCTTGGTACCAATCATTCATGTCGTCGAGAGTGGCCCCCACCATCGCTTCGAGATCGGGATTTCCTGGGTAAAGTTTCGTCAACCAGATGGCGTCGAAGACACTCCTGGCAGGCTTGCGCTCTTCGTCCAGGAAGACCCGGACTTCGCCCAGGCGCTTGCCCATGTTCCCCGAATAGACGATTTTGGTGCTCCCCAGGATGCTGGCTTCGTCACGTGATACGAAGTCAGCCATGCCGCCGAGCACATAGTCCAGCGGTGTGCCCATTTCTTCGGCCGCCTGGGCCAGCGCCAGCGCCCCCTCATAGCGCATGGCAACCAGAGCTACAAGGAGGTCTGCTTTCCGGCGCAGCTTCGGTAGCCAGCGCTCGAGGGCCTCGGCCGGCGGGATGGTGATGAGATTCTTGTCATCGGGTGTCGCCTTCAGGAAATTCCGCTTGTGAGCCGTGAAGCCGATGATGCCGATGCGCAGGGGGCGGGCTTTGTCCTCGCCCGGCGCACGAATTTCGACTTCGTGGATGATGTATGGATCCACCAGCGGCTTGCCGCCCGGGTCGGTAACGAGGTTGGCGCTAATGAATGGAAAGCTGGCCGCCCCTGCGAATTTCAGGAACTTGTCGACTCCCCCCGCCAGCTCGCGGGGCCCCACATTCGCCGCAGTATATCCAATGAAACTCATCCCTTTAATGAGCATCTTGTTCTGCATGTCCCCGATCGGAGTCGGATCACCGAAGAAATCTCCGGCGTCCAGCCACACTGCAGGTGTTTCCCCTATGGCCTTGCGGAATTCGCTGAGATACCCGACCCTCCGGGCCAGGCCGCCTGACGGATTCCGTGGTCAGCCACAGGGCTGGATGTAACCGACCACCTGGTCCGTGAACAGGAACAGGAGGTTCGGTTCATCAGAAGGCTTCACAAGCGGGCGCGCCCCGGTAGTCCCCGCACTACTGGCTGTTCCCTGCGAGGAGGGTGGGGTCTGGGCCTGCGCCACCTTCTCGGGCGCCGGTGCCCCCCATGCAGACACCAGAGTGAGCGTCAGGGCAACAACCCCCACCACCAGTCCAACCGGTAGAAAACGCCTGTACTCACAGGCCATTAGATTCCTCCAGGGTGTGAAATACACCCAAACTTAAACATTATACGGTCCTCACCCCATCCTTTCAACCAGCCGCAATGGAGGGTAATCCCTGAAACCCAACGGGTTGCGGCCGCCGCGGAGGGCGGCTATAGTGCGGCGCCGTGACAGAATCCCGGATATTGCCTCCTCGTTTGATTCTAGCCTCCCGCTCACCCCGTCGGCGTTTCCTCCTGCGGCTCCTGGATGTGCCTTTCAGCGTGATCCCCTCCGGAGTCCCCGAAGATCCTCTTCCGCGGGAGACACCGCGGCAGCGCTCGCGCAGGCTGGCCCGGGCCAAGGCTGGCGCGGTGGCCCGGCAACGCCCGGGGGCATGGGTGCTCGGCTCTGATACCGTTGTGTGCAAGGGAAACACGCAGCTCGGCATCCCGAGGGATCGGCGTGAGGCCGAGAAAATGTTGCGATTCCTCGCGGGTTCAAGACATACGGTGTGGACGGGGGTGGCGCTGGCGGGACCGCGGATCAGGACGCGCACCCTCGTGGCATGCACGCGGGTGCAGGTTGCACGCCTGAAGCGAGCGGAACTCGCGGCCTACCTGGATTCAGGAGAGTGGAGGGGCAAGGCGGGAGGATACGGGATTCAGGGTCGCTTCGCCGCGTACGTAGTCCGCCTCGAGGGCACCTATACAAATGTCGTAGGGCTGCCCCTGGAGCCGGTGCGCCGCCTCCTGCGCGCGGCCGGATTTGCAGTTCCATCCCGGAGAGCTCAGGCAACTGGCGGCCGCCAGCGCAGGCGGGGCCGGCGAGCGGCAGCGACCTCGTCGAGGCGCCGCACCGGTGTGCGATGAGGTGCAGACTTCAAAGTCTGCGGCTCATGCTCCGCCTCGTGGCGGATCTGACGCATGGCGTCGACAAAAACGTCGAGTTCCTGGCGTGACTCGCACTCCGTGGGCTCCACCATCAGCGCTCCCGCGACGATCAGCGGGAAGTAGATGGTCGGCGGATGGAACCCGAAATCAAGCAGGCGTTTGGCAATATCGAGTGTCGTCACACCGAAATCGTGGAACGAGTGGTCGCTGAACACTACCTCGTGCAGCATGTCCGAGGTTACCGCCGGTTCAAAATCCCCCGACAATCGCTCACGCAGGTAGCGTGCGTTGAGCACGGCCTGCTCGCTCACCTGCCGGAGACCATCGGCGCCCAGTGATCGGATGTAGACGTAGGCTCGCAGGAGCACTCCAAAGTTGCCGTGAAACGCGTGCACACGCCCGACACTCTTGGGGCATTTCTCCTCCAGGTGCCAACCCTGCGGATCGTGCGCCACCCGCGGCACCGGCAGGTAGGGTTCCAGCACAGACCGTACTCCTACGGGCCCCGCCCCAGGACCGCCCCCGCCGTGGGGTGTTGAAAATGTCTTATGGAGGTTGAGATGAAGGACGTCGGCTCCGGTGTCCCCGGGGCGCACTTTCCCCAGTAACGCATTCATGTTGGCGCCATCGTGATAGACCAGTCCGCCACCTCCATGCACGATGCCCACGATTTCAACGATACCGTTCTCAAAAACGCCCAGCGTGTTCGGATTAGTCAGCATGAGCCCGGCGATGTCCGAGCCCATGCGCCGTCTCAGGGCTTCCGTGTCGATTGTTCCGTTCGGTGTGCTCGGAACCGTCTCCACCTCGTAGCCGGCCAGACGCGCACTGGCCGGATTAGTACCATGGGCGCTGTCCGGGATGAGAACCACGCGCCTGGCATCGCCCCGATCGCTCAGATAAGCGCGTATCATCGACATGCCCACGAATTCGCCCTGGGCCCCCGCAGACGGACCCAGGGTGAAATGGTCCATTCCAGTGATTGCGCAAAGATTCTTTTCGAGCTCGTGCATGAGGCGTAAACAACCGGTAGCTGTCGCCTCGGGCTGCAGAGGATGCGTTTCCGCGAAGCCCGGTAGGCGCGCAAGATGCTCATGCATCTTCGGGTTGTACTTCATCGTGCATGAACCCAGCGGGTACATCCCCAGATCGACTGCCGTATTACAGCGCGACAGACGCGTGAAGTGGCGCACTACATCCACCTCGCTGAGCTCCGGAAAGCCCTCGATCTCGGTGCGCAGGTACTGCGCTGGAACGCCCAGATCCGCGTCGGGTTCGCCGGGGCTCTCGGGCAGGTGGATACCGACGCGGCCGGCCGAGCCGATCTCGAAGAGCAGCTTCTCAGGGCGCTCCACGCTGCGACCTCGCTTCTACCTGACCGGCTCCGGCCGCCCCCACCGTGGCTTTCTGGAGAGACTGGGCCAATCTGTCGATTTCGTCGGGACGGGTAAGTTCTGTGGCACAAACCAGCAGATGCCGGCTAAGCTCGGGCCACCAGCGCCCGAGCGGAACACCTGCCAGCACCTGCTCGGCGGCGAGTTCACGGCACAAACGCCCGGTATCGACCGGCAGCTCGACCACGAACTCATTGAAGAAGGGTGCCGTGAACGCTCGCCGGATGCCCGGTACGGCCGAGATGCGTGCCAGGGTCTGGCGCGCATTCCAGGCATTGAGACGGGCCAGTCGCGGGAGGCCATGCCGGCCGAGAGTCGCAAGTTGCACACTCGCCGCAAGCGCGCATAGGCCCTGGTTGGTGCAAATGTTTGAAGTCGCCTTCTCCCGGCGGATGTGTTGTTCGCGGGTGGCCAGGGTCAGAACATATCCGCGCCGGCCCTCGGCATCGACCGTCTCCCCAACCAGGCGGCCGGGCAGGGCACGCACAGCAGATTCCTTGCAGGCCAGGAATCCCAGGTAGGGTCCGCCAAAGGATAGAGGCAACCCCAACGCCTGTCCCTCCCCCATCACGATGTCAGCTCCGAAATGGCCCGGCCCCCGCAATAGGCCGAGAGACACGGGCTCCGCGACGGAGACCAGTAGCATAGCGCCGCCAGCGTGGGCGGCCGCAGCCAGTTCCTCGAGCGGTTCGATCACTCCGAAGAAGTTTGGACTTTGCACAATGATGGAGCTTGCCCCCGAACGTGCGCTCTTTTCCACGGACTCCGGATCGGTCGTGCCATCAGCCCGCCGCGCCAGGGGTCGCACTTCGATGCCAGCGTTCCGGGCATAGGTGAAGGCCACCTGCCTGTGATTCGGATGCACGGACTCGGAGATGTACGAGGCGGCCTTGCGACGAAGACGGTGCGCCATGAGCATCGCTTCCGCAAGTGCCGAGCCGCCGTCATAGAGTGACGCATTGGATACTTCCATCTCCGTGAGCTGGCAAATGAGAGTCTGGTACTCAAACAGAGACTGCAACGTACCCTGGCTGATTTCCGGCTGGTAGGGCGTGTACGAGGTGTAAAACTCCGCTCGAGTCAGGATGGCGTCAAGGGCAGGGGATCGGTAATGGCGGTAAGCTCCAGCACCGAGAAAGCTGGCCGCCGCCTCCAGCGTGAGGTTCTCCGAAGCCCAGTCGTGCATCATGCGTTCGAGGTCGGGATCGCTCAGTGCAGGCGACACGGGAAGGGGTCCTTCATACCACAGCTCCCGGGGAATCGAGGAGAACAGGTCATCCATGGAAGAGACACCGATCTCCTGCAGCATGGCGTCCCGATCTCCTGGCCCGCTGGAGAGATACTTCACTGACTGCCTGCCTCCTGTTTCAGGTACGCTTCGTAGGATGACTGATCCATCAATTGGGCCACCTGCGCCGGATCGTTCAAGCGCACGCGCACCAGCCACCCCTGTCCGTACGGATCCTGGTTGATGAGCTCGGGCTTCGAGGATAGATCTCCGTTGGCCTCCTCGATGGCGCCGTTCACCGGCGAATAGATTTCCGAGACCGCCTTGACCGATTCGACCGTGCCCATCTCCTTGCCCGCTGTCAACGCTGTCCCGGGCTGCTTCAACTCTACAAAGACAATATCTCCGAGCTCCTTCTGCGCGAAATCAGTGATGCCGATTGTACCCACCTCTCCCTCGAGAGCAATCCATTCGTGGTCACGGGTGTACTTGAGAGTGTTGGGATCAAACATCGTTACCTCGATTGAGTTGCCTTTCGGCGATAAAACGGCAACGAGACCAGGCGCGCAGCTGCGCGGCGGGTGCGAATCTCGATCTCGATGGCACTTTCACGCATCCCGCAGGGCACGTAGACCAGGCCTACATTCTTCCTGAGGGTCGGAGCAAAACCACCGCTGGTAACCATGCCAATCCTCTCCTCCCCCGCCCACACGCCGTAGCCGGCGCGCGCAATCCCCGCTTCCTCTATCTCAAACCCTTTGAGCCGGCGGGTCAGACCTCCCTGGCGCTGCTGCACGAGCACTTCCCGGCCCATGAATTCACTTTTGCCGAGTGCGACAAAGCGATCCAGGCCGGCTTCGAGAGGCGTGGTGGTCTCGTCGATGTCCTGGCCATAGAGCAGCAGACCCGCTTCAAGCCTGAGCGTCTCTCGCGCTCCAAGGCCCACCGGCAGCAATCCGTCTTCCCTGCCGGCCTCCAGCAGTCCGTCCCACACCGTGGCGGCCGCCTCCACCGGCACAAACAGCTCAAAACCGTCCTCTCCAGTATAACCAGTGCGTGCAACCCTGGAATCCACACCCGCCACCCGTAGGGCTGCATGGCGGAACGGCCTGAGGACAGGTGGTTCGATACACACCTTCCCCAGAATGGAAGCAGCTCGCGGACCCTGGAGAGCCAGAAGCGCAACCCCGGCACTGCGGTCAGTGACGTCGACGGCTCCGCCGGCCTCATCCTTCAGCCATTTAAAAGCAGTGGACACACGGGAGGCATTTACGACCAGCCGGTAATCGGTGTAGCTGATGCGGTAGACAATCAGATCGTCCAGCAGCGTGCCCTGGGGGGTGAGGAGCCCGCTGTACTGGGCCTTTCCGTCCTCCAGCGCCAGAATGTCGTTCATCGTCACACGCTGCAGGAACTCCCCTGCCTTGGGGCCCCGAGCGCACAGCTCCCCCATATGGCTGACATCGAACAGACCCGCGGCCTGGCGGACGGCGCCATGCTCAGCCAGGATCCCGGAGTACTGGAGGGGCATCTGCCAGCCCGCGAACTCCATGAAGCGCGCCCCGGCCGACTGATGGCGGTCGTGCAGAGGAAGGAGTCTGGGAACAGTCATGTGGCGAGGGCCCGCTCTCCTCTTCGAAAAAGGGGGCGGGAGGCCGGAACGCTAGCACGCACCCCGGGGGCAGTCAATAAAGGCCGGATCTTGCTGGCCCCGTGTCCGGCACATATATTGGACCACCCGTGTCAACCAAAACTGCCATCGGGAAGAGTCCCCCTGCCCTGAAGGAGGAGTATCTCACCCAGTGCTGGAACTGCCTCGGCGAGTACGACTCCCTGGCAGCGATCTGGTGCTCGTGCAATCCCCATAACCCGTCCAAGGTCTGCCCCTTCTGCCTGAACTGCTTCTGCAGCGCGACCGAAGAGTTCAAGAACCAGTTCTGGGAAGAGGCCCCCGCCGAGCTCCAGGAAGATCGCTCCACCCTGAGGCACTCCAAGCTGCCGCTGGGTGAGTTACTCGTACGTGCCAATCTTTTGACGACCTCTCAGTTGCTGGAGGGACTCAAGAAGCAGCGGGTGC
>CBEVTG010000041.1:0-9861 GCA_965552745.1 uncultured bacterium | reverse complement strand
CCTTTTCGGTGTTCAGCGGCAAAGCAGAGGTTGACGCCGGCGACAAGACCCTCGTCATTGATGAAAATTATTCCGTCACCGTGACTTCCTCGGGTGAGAGCGGACCGACGGTGGAGCTGCCGCCATCTCCCACTCTGATTCAGCCTCGAGACGGATTCATTTCTTACTATCGAACAGCTCCACAGAGAGTGCGCTTCGGCTGGAGCTCCGAAGCTGAGGTTGACCAGTACCGACTGGTCATCGCCCGTGATCCCGCGTTCACAGACATCGTGCATGATGATCAACTGGGTCAGACGGAATTTGTTCACGGCAACCTCAGGGCGGGTACCTATTTTTGGCGCGTCAGCGCTCAGCGAGGGCCTCTGGAGGGATCTCCGAGCTCACCGGCCCAGGTGGTAGCTGTCCAGGATGTCAGTCCCCCCACCCTGACCGTGAGCTTTCCCGACGAAGTAGTGCAGGCGAACCATATGGTTTTGGTCGGAACAGCAGAACCCGGATCGACGGTCTACGTCGGTGATGTCACGATCCCTGTACTAGCTTCGGGCCAATTTAACCATCCATTAAAGCTCCGGCGGGGTCTCAATGAAGTCGTGGTCGAGGCTATCGACATCGCCGGAAACGTTTCGTACGAGTCAAAACTGGTACAGGCACAGTATTGAGGTGATGAGGACAAGCCCATGAAACTATACATCGTCCCAATTCGGATTAAGATCATGATCTCTCTACTCTTCGTGGTTACGGCTGTGGTCAGTGTCATCACTTTCACCATGGCCAACCTGTTCCACGAAGACAAACAAACCTACATACACGATCTCGCCTCGATGGTGGCCGTCGGTGTGGCGGAAGAATCGCGCTCCGTCATGGTCGGTTACGCTGAGCGCCTCCAGGCTTATGCCAGACTCATCAGCAACGAGACGTTGAGCCAATCCCAGAAGGCGGAGTTACTTGAAGGCTTTTTTGAAGATTTTCCGGCGTTGATCGCGGTTACCCTCTACGCGGATGGCGAGGAGTTTGCCTCGGCTCATGATTCTGTCCTCCTCAACCAGGTGGATCTGACGCCCGGGGATCTGCGTGAATTTGACACCGCAAATCCCGTTCCAGTCAGGGAGATCGGCACCGGCCAGAGTTTTGTACAAAACTCGACCATCACGGATCAACTTCCCACTCTGACGCTGGCGGTCGGTCAACCCGGTGTTGATGGACGAGAGATGGTCATCGCGGCCGTCGTGCAGCTCGATCAGCTCCTACATCTTCCGCGGCGTTCCCGCGTGTTTGATATCTCTCTCATTGACGCGGCCGGAACACTTCTGATCCATTCGGACATCGCTCGAGTCGTGCGTCGAGAGACGGGAGAGCTCCAATCTGAGATGAAGAACACCAATGACACGCACAGCGCCGGGATGACGATTGAGTATGAATCGAATGGGGTTGAGATGATCGGCGGCTTCGCCAGGGTCGGGTTTGGGGATGTAACTGTTGCAGCGCAGATCCCGAAGTCGGCGGCGTACCTAGCCTCACGAAATCTGCTGAGGCGACTCCTGTCCGTGGCTCTGATCCTGCTCAGTCTGGCCGCCCTCATCGCTTTGCTCTGGTCGCGCCAGCTAACAAAGCCTGTCGAAAGCCTGTCGAAGGCCACTCAGGAGATTGCCAAAGGGCGCTTCGATGTGACTGTCGATGTTAAGTCTAGGGATGAGATCGGCAGTTTGGCCGGATCTTTCAACAAAATGGCTTCAGAGCTACATAGACGGGAATCCGCTCTCCAGGAGACCCAGGCCCAGCTCCTCCAGTCTGAAAAGCTCGCGGCCTTCGGTCAGCTGGGCGCGGGCATTGCCCACGAGGTAAAGAATCCTCTGGCCGGGATCCTCGGCTGTGCCCAGCTCTCGTTGATGAAGGTTGAGAAGGGAACCCCTGTTCACAAAAATCTGGAGCTCATTCAGAAGGAAAGCAGACGCTGTAAGGACATAATTGAAAACCTGATGAAGTTCGCCCGCCAGGAGAAGGCCGTGCTAGCTCCCATAGAGGCAAATGAAGTTGTCGAGGACACGGTTGCGCTCGTGAACCATCAACTGGAAATGCAACAGATCAAGATACGAAAGGATCTGGCTTCTGATCTTCCGAGGATCAACGGAAACCCCAACCAGCTTCAGCAAGTCCTGATGAATCTTCTTATCAATGCGCAGCATGCCATGGAGGGATCAGCGGGAACGGTCACGGTTTCGACCCGGCTCATCGGACCGGAGCAGATTGAAATTGCCGTCCGTGACACTGGACCAGGAATTCCGGAGACGATAATGAACAAGCTCTTCGATCCGTTTTTCACCACCAAACCTACTGGGAAAGGCACGGGCCTGGGTCTGTCCGTCAGCTTCGGGATCATCAAGGATCACGGAGGAGAAATTCGACCCGAAAGCAAGCCCGGAGAGGGCGCCGCCTTCATCATCACTCTCCCGATCTGTAAAACGGTAGATCAGGAGACGTCTCTAACACCCCAGCCGGTTGCCTGAGTAGCAGTCCACCCCTGCAGGCCGGGAGGGTGAACTTTTTTCACGCCCACACCTGATCATCGATATAATGACCCGAGTATCCCCCCTTTAGGACGCGAAAGGAGCTAGATGCAATGGCTGAGGCAGATCCGGGCAAGGAGCCCAAGAATTTTCACCTTGATAAACCCGTAGAAAACCGACCTTTTTTCCTCAAGGGAGCCAACGCCCTGGGCTGGGGCATGCAGAACCGCTTCTCTAAAATCTTCGACCCAAAGAGCGGCAGAACCGTCATGCTGGCGATCGATCACGGCTATTTCCAGGGCCCGACCACAGGACTGGAGCGCGTGGACGTCAACATCGTTCCCTTACTCCCTTATTGCGATGCTCTGATGCTCACACGAGGCATGCTGCGGACCACCATGCCACCTACTTTCACCGGCGGGATCGTTCTCAGGTCGAGCGGTGGACCGAGCATCCTCAAGGAGCTCTCAGACGAGGAGCTCGCCGTCGACATCGTGGATGCCTGCCGGCTCAACGTGGCGGCCGTGACGATCCAGGTGTTTGTGGGCGGAGAATTTGAAACCCGATCAATCCGCAACATGACCCGCCTGGTCGATCTCGGATACCGGTACGGAATACCTGTTCTGGCCGTTACCGCTGTGGGCAAGAACATGGTCCGTGATGCGAAATACTTCCGGCTTGCGTGCCGCATGGCGGCAGAGCTGGGAGCTCAGTTCGTGAAAACGTACTATGTCGCAGAAGGTTTCGAGACCGTGGTGGCTTCCTGCCCGGTCCCCATCATCATGGCAGGCGGGAAGAAATTACCGGAGCTGGATGCTCTGACCATGGCCTACAACGCAGTGGATCAGGGAGCTTCGGGCGTCGATATGGGCAGGAACATTTTTCAGTCGGATGCCCCGGCTGCCATGATCCAGGCTGTTCGTAAGGTCGTGCACGACAATATGAAACCGGCCGAGGCTCTGGAACTGTTTCGAACACTCAAGTCCGAGCAGCGCTAGACGGATTCTCCTCCTCGATGCGAACTCTCGAGCTCCTTCGGAAGTCCTCCCCCACGATCAGCGCCGGTATTCTGACCGCAGACTGGATGGCACTGGGCTCCGACCTATCCCTTCTCGAACAGACCGATGTCCGTCTGGCACACATCGATGTCATGGACGGATGTTTTGTTCCCATGCTCACGGTTGGACCTCTCGTGATCAAGGCGATAAAGGGACTCTTGTTGAAGGACGTCCACCTGATGGTCCAGGACCCGCTGGAGAAGATCGAATCGTACGTCGAGGCCGGGGCGGACATTCTTACGGTGCACGTGGAATCGTGCAATCACGTCCACCGTGTGTTGCAGAGACTCGGAAGCCTGGAAAATCGGAACGATCCGGACAGGGGGCTCGTGCGTGGAGTGGCCCTGAACCCGGGAACCCCCATCACCGCGCTGGAGCCTCTCCTTGATCAGACTGAGCTGGTGCTACTTCTGGGTGTCAATCCTGGCTGGAGCGGGCAGTCCCTGATTCCGGCAACACTTCCCCGCTTGCAGAAGGTGAAGGAGCTGATCGCTCGCTCCAAACGGGACATTTTGCTCGGAATTGACGGCGGCGTAACCCGGGATAACATCCCCAGACTCGGGTTGGCGGGCGCCGACCTCGTGGTTGCCGGAAGCGCGATATTTGACGGAAAGGCTCCGGCTCAGAACGCCCGCGCTCTCCTCGATCGCCTGCGATCTCCTCGTCTCTGAGAACCCATCACGGACAGCTGACGACACGCTCGTCACTGTCCGGTCCCTGCTCCCAGCTTCCTTCGTCCGGTCGACGTTCTAGTTCCGTCAGCCGAGCTTTCGGTCAAATGGCGGTGGTGGATCGGGAGCGGCGGTTGCGCCGGCGGGTGTTCTGAGGCTCGCTCTTAGGCTTGGGAAGTGTGACGGTCCTGGAGAGTTCGGTGAACACATGGGTCTTGTGCGGTATTGCCATCGCCAGCACAAAATGCTCCTGAAATTTTGGCTCCACGGCGGTCTCTATCTTCTCCACCTTGCGGACCTGCTCCTCGACCGTGGTGCGGGCGTTCTCGTCGACCAGGGCGATCACCGCTCCGGTTCCGGCCGCATTGCCTGCCGCTGAAACCTTTTTCAGATTGCAGTCCGGAATGAGTCCCAGGATCATTGCATACTTCACGTCGATGTGGCTGCCGAATGCCCCGGCCAGGCGGATGCGATCCACCTGATCGATCTCCAGGTGATCCATCAGCAGGCGCACACCGGCGTAAAGAGCCGCCTTTGCGAGCTGGATGGCACGCACATCATTCTGGATGATGCGCAGGCACGGCTCACCCTCGTGCAGCACGTAGGCGTGCGTGCGCCCATCCGCGACAATGCGCGGGCTTCGTGCCGACAGGCTGCCATCGAGGGCTCCATCTGTGTTGATGATCCCGGCCAGGAACATCTCCGCCACTGCCTCGATGATGCCGGACCCACACACGCCCGTCACACCGGTTTTCTTCGTGTGCTCGGCGAAATCCGGGTGGTCCGACCACAGATCGCAGCCGATGACCTTGAAGCGCGGTTCGAGCGTGGCCGGATCGATACGCAGCCGCTCGATGGCTCCGGGAGCCGCCCGTTGCCCGCAACTGATCTGAGCGCCCTCGAACGCCGGCCCGGTAGGGCTCGACGCCGCCAGCAGGCGTTTGCGGTTTCCCAGCACGATCTCCGCGTTGGTGCCCACGTCCACGAGAAGCGTGATCTCCTCGCTATCGTAGGGCGCCTCGGCAAGCAATACTCCGGCGGTGTCGGCTCCGACGTGCCCCGCGATGCAGGGCAGGACGTACGCGCGGCCGCTGGAATGGATCTCGAGATCGAGATCACGGGTCCGGACTTCGGTGGCGCCATCGGTCGCCAGGGCGAAGGGAGCCATTCCCAGCTCCACCGGACTGATCCCCAGAACGAGATGGTGCATGATGGGATTGCCGACCAGAGTCACCTCGAGGATGTCCTGCCTGTCGATTCCGGCGTCGGCGGCGAGCTTCCCAAACAGCCCGTTGAGTGCCTCCCTCACCACCCGGGTCATCTCGACCTCACCACCCGGGTTCATCATCACGTAGGAGACCCGGCTCATCAGATCCTCGCCGAAGCGGATCTGCGGATTCATCACGCCGGCGCTGGCTTTCACTTCACCACTGGTGAGATCACACAGATGGGCAGCCACAGTCGTCGAGCCCACATCCACCGCCACCCCGTAGATACGTTCCTTGAACGCCGGCCAGACCGCGACAATTTCCCGGCCCTTACGAACCGCGACCGTAACCTTCCATTTCCCCTTCCGGAGGCAGGCTTGCAGGCTGCGCAGAACGGCCGGCTCACAGGTGAGCCCGGTAAGGGTCCACTCTTTCTCGAGTGCCACCAGGAGACGCTGTAGATCTCCTCTGGGCTGGTCGAGCTTCGGCTCGGGCACCTCCACGTAATGCAGGTGCACGACGGGATTGACCTCGATGTCTCTGGCCTGGAACTCCTTGCGGACGACCTGGTGGTGAACCTGGCTGCGCGCCGGAACATCGATCACCAGATCTCCACGGATCTGCGTGTGGCAGCTCAGGCGGCAACCTTCTTCGAGATCATGCTTGGCAGAGTAGCGTTGCTCCGGCTCGCTGAAAGGGTTGAGATGATCCGCCCGGGAAGTAACACCGAACTTGGCGAATTCCCCTTCGCTGAGCAGCACCTGGCAACGGCCGCAAATGCCCCGTCCGCCGCAGACCGAATCGATGTCCACTCCCAGCTGGCGTGCGGCCTGCAGGACAGGCGTACCCAGCGGGAAGCGGCCGCGTTTCCCCGAGGGGGTGAACACGATCAGGGCATCGCGAGAATCATCCGGCATTAGGGGAATACCGCCTTTCCGGAGAAGGCGCTAGGCCGTGGCCTGCCGGCGCCGGCGTCCTCGCCGGGCGCGGCGATCCTCCGCACCCGCGGGGAGCTCCCGGTAGGCGCGGATCCAGTTGGCGCACTCCTTGTCGTTGCCCATGATCACGTCGGCGCCTCGAATGGCGGTCATGATCTCAGTGTGGAGGGGATTGACGATGGCGGAGGTCATACCGGCCGCAATCGCCATGCTGATGAAGGCTCCGTTCAGGCCGTTGCGGTTGGGCAACCCAAAACTGACATTTGAGGCACCACAAATCGTGTTCACCTTCAGTTCCGAGCGCAGCCGGCGGACCAGATCCATCACTTGCCGGCCCGCGGCCCCGATAGCGCCGATCGGCATCACCAGAGGATCCACGACGACGTCGCTGGCGGGAATGCCATGATCAGCCGCGCGCTCGACAATCTTCCTGGCTACCTCGAAACGCACGTTGATGTCCTGGGAGATTCCCGTGTCGTCGTTTGAGATCGCCACCACCGCGGCGCCGTACTTCTTCACAAGGGGAAGCACCGACTCCAGACGCTCCTCCTCACCGGTGACGGAATTCAGAAGCGCTTTGCCCTTGTAGACGGAAAGACCGGCTTCCAGGGCCGCCACGATAGAGGAATCGATGCACAGCGGTACATCGACCACTGACTGAACGAGCTGGATTGCTTTCGCCATGATACCGGGCTCGTCCGCCAGCGGAATGCCGGCGTTCACGTCCAGCATCCGGGCGCCCGCCTCCACCTGCGCCACGGCATCCGATTCCACCCGGCTGAAATCACCTTCCTTCATTTCTTTGGCCAGGAGCTTGCGGCCGGTGGGATTGATACGCTCGCCGATCGGAACAAAGGATCGGTCGAAGCCCAGAGTGACTTCCCTGGTTGCGGAACTGAGTACCGTTTCACTCATGATTTGGTATCCGTGTTCTGATTGCTGTCCTGAACGCCAGGCGCGCCGGGCTCCGCCTTTTCCCGATCCAGAATCCCTCCCGCCTGCACCACGGCGTTCAGAACCGGTGGAGAAAACTGATCTTCGAGCCTGGCGACCGCGTCGTTCACCGCCTGTTCCATATCACCGTCACAACCGCGGATATCCCGCCGCCAGTCACTCAGGTATAGATCGCTCGAACCCCTTCCGGCGCGCATGGCCGCTTTATCAATGGCCTTGGCGAATCGGGAGGGCAGGACCTTCTTGACGCTTTCACGGCCACGCTTGGCAATCACCTGGGCCGGAATGTCTCTCCAGTAGACCGTGATCAGCTTCGCCACGTTTATCTCACCTCCAGGCCGACGGGCCGGAGATCTTTTGCGAAAAGCTCCAGGCCCGTGTACTGGTACTGATATCGGAGTCCCAGGCGCCCGGCGTACTCCCGTGCTTTCTTTTGAAGGTCGTCGCTTTCCACTTGCGCCAGGTAAACCAGCTTGCGGTAGTTTCGAAAATATACGGAAAGCAGCTCCGGGTGCCGATCCAGCCCCAGCCCCTGGTAGACCAAGCGCTCGAAGTGCCGCACCAGAAAATCAGTCAGATAGAACGTGCCCGGATCGGACTCGCAGAGCTTCGCGAAATCCTCGGATCCGGCGAAGAACTCGTAGCAGTGCGCTCCGGGAAGACGTTCTATCCCATACTCCTCGAGAACACGATCCAGAAGTCCCCCGGTGCCGCAGTCCGCGTAGGCGACAAAGATCCGCTCGTACCGGCCACGCCCCGCCTCGATCTTCGATCGAACCGCCTGTGGAATCTTCTTCGGTGTGTTGTGCAGCTCGGCCGGCAGGCACTGCAGGGTGATGTGATCCCACCCGTTGAGCATCTGCAGCGCGCTGATCTCCCGGGCCAGTGCACCACAGGCGATGATCAGGGTTGATCCCGGCACGGACATTTCTCTCAGTTCAGGCCGTGGCGCGATGCTCCGCTACCAGCCTCTTGGCGGTCTCGACGGCCGTGGCAGCGTCACGGCAGTAGGCGTCGGCACCTATTTCCTTCCCGAACTCCTCGTTCAGGGGTGCGCCTCCGACCATCACGGCATAATCGCCGCGAATTCCCTGTTCCTTCAGCGCATCGATCACCACTTTCATGTACGGCATGGTAGTGGTGAGCAATGCGGACATTCCCAGGATATCCGGCTTGTGCTCCTTTAGAGCATCGAGGTACTTCTCCACCGACGTGTTGATGCCCAGATTGATGACCTCGAATCCCGCGCCTTCCATCATCATTCCTACCAGGTTCTTGCCGATGTCGTGAATATCACCCTTGACGGTGCCGATGACCATCTTGCCAATCGGCTTGGCACCGGTCTCCACCAGGATGGGGCGCAGGATCGCCATACCGGCCTTCATGGCGTTGGCGGCCAGAAGAACCTCCGGCACGAAGAGGATGCCATCCCGGAAGTCGATGCCGACAATGGTCATGCCGCTGACCAGTGCGTCGTTGAGCACCTTGTCAGCCTTCCATCCACGCTTCAGGAGAATGTTCGTGCCTTCCCTGATCTCCTCGGCGAGACCGTCGTACAGATCGTCGAACATCTGCTTGATGAGCTCGTCATCCGGCAAATCCGAAAGGACTATTTCTCCCTGTTCATCCGTCTCTTCGTTCGCCATATACCATCTCTCCTGTTGATCCATCCTCCCGGCCGCTTGTCTCTGTGGCCGGATTATAATACCGCTGGTCAGGAAATTTGGCTAACTATTTCCCATTATTATACCAGCGGCCATTACCTGCCGTCATATCTTCTTTCTTCAACTGGATCGGAAACTTCTCCCGAATGCGGGCATCAGCCCCGGGGTCCACATACTCCGGATAGTGCGTGGAGAGGATTTTCTTGACCTGCTCATGGGCCCGCTTGTAGATGGTGGTGCGCCCGCCCTCCTCCCAGTCGCCAACGCTGCTGCGGTCAGCCACCTCTGGATACAGGTACTCGGTCTGCATGATCTTCAGGGTCTGCTCCTGGTTCAGGAAATGCCCTACCCCATAGACCGTGTCCTTGATGACATCATACGAGAGTGTCTCGTCGGTGACCTCGATACCCCGCAACAGGCGAAGGATGCTACCTGTCATATCGTTGTCGATCACCATGCCCTCGAACGAGGTGCCGATGAGGCTTCCGACCGCACCTGGGTATGTGGCGATCATGTTGCCTCCCGCCAGGGCCACCGCGGTCGTGGTGATGGCCTTCTCGTAACCGGCCTGGGCATCCATGGTCTTGGAATCGGTCATGCCGGTGGACACGCTGGTGATGAAGCCGTAGCGGCGTGCCATCTGTGCGGTGGCTGCAATGATGAGAGCCTCCTCCCCACTGCCCCCGCTGAAAGCGCCGGTGCGCAGATCAGAGATGAACGGCCACATGCCGAAATACATATTCGTACCCGGCTTGACCAGGTTGACGACCACCAGGCAGGCAAGCGTTTCAGCGAAGGTCTGAACCATGGCGCCGGCCAGCGCCGCAGGCGCCGTGGCGCCGGCTTGAGCTGCCACCGCGATAT
>CBEVTG010000040.1:0-9874 GCA_965552745.1 uncultured bacterium | reverse complement strand
CACGTCGTCAAACACGGCCTACGCATCCGGACACCTGCTGTTCACGCGCGAACGGACGCTGATGGCCCAGAGGTTCGATCCGGATCGCTTGGAGCTCATCGGCGACGCCTTCCCGATCGCCGAGAACGTCGCGCTCTTCAGTCCTAACAGCCGGGCCGCTTTTTCGGTCTCTCAGAACGGAATCCTTGGCTACCAGACAGGCGATGCACAGGCGACCCGCCATCTGGTCTGGTACGACCGTTCTTGGGTGCAGGGGGATATTGTCGGAGAGCTTGCGGACTACAGGGATGTTTCGCTATCCCGGGACGGCACCACAGCGGTGGTTTCGATCTACGATGAGAAGACGGAAAGCATAGATCTATGGATGGTGGATCTGGCGCGGGGCATCCGGACGCGGTTCACCTTCGAGAATTCGACCGACATCGTCGCGCTCTGGTCTCCCGACGGAACTCGGGTCGCTTTCAGCTCGAATCGGAGGGGGAGTTTCGGCGTTTTCGAGAAGACAGCCGACGGCGCGGGAGAGGCCGAGTTCGTTCAGGAGATTGAGACCCACGATATCTCTTGTTTGAGCTGGTCACCCGACGGCCAGCACCTCGCCTGCGATGGACTCGACCGGAGTGGAAAGACAGGCTGGGATATCTTTCTCCTCTCCTTCTCCGAGGAAGCCAGTCTGACACCCCTGATCCAGACTCGTTTTAATGAGGAGTGGGCGCAGTTCTCCCCCGATGGTCGATGGCTGGCATACACGTCCAACGAGTCAGGAACCATTGAGGTCTATGTCCGGCCGTTCCCGCTGCGGGGTGGCAAGTGGCAGGTGTCGGCCGCCGGCGGCACGAACCCTCTGTGGGGGCCGGATGGCAAGGAGCTGTTCTATCTGGCTCCCGGACGAATACTTACGGTGGCACAGCTCGAGCCCGGAGAGAGGTCTCTGAAGGTGGGACACATCGAGCCACTCTCTCCGGCAGGCTTTTCTGGGTATTCAGGACTGGGGGCAAGAGATTACGCCGTCGCCCCCGACGGCCAGCGCTTCCTCGTGATTGATGTCACGGAGCAACCAGATGTGTCTCCCCTCACTCTCGTCATCAACTGGACTGCGGATCTGAAGAAATGATCGGCCGCACTCTCTCCCACTTCCGCATCCTCGCCAAGATCGGCGAAGGCGGGATGGGTGTGGTCTACCGGGCTGAGGACACGAAGCTGCGCCGCAACGTAGCTCTCAAGGTCCTGCCGCCTGAACTGGTCGGCAACGAGGAGCGCCGCCTGCGCTTTCTGAGGGAAGCCCGCGCTGCCGCCGCGGTCAGTCATCCAAATATTGGCCATGTCTACGAGGTTGACGAAGCCGACGGCATCGTCTTCATCGCCATGGAGCTGGTGGAGGGTAAGACTCTTCGTGACCATATCGCCGGGCGCTCCATGCCGATCAAGGACGCCCTGCGCATCGCCACCGAGATGGCCGAGGGACTCGCCAAGGCGCACCAGGCTGGCGTCATCCACCGCGACTTCAAGCCGGACAACGTGATCGTCGATGCCGACGGCCACGCGAAGATTCTCGACTTCGGCCTCGCCAAGCTCCTGGAGGAACGTTCTGATACGCCGGATGCCGCCGCCACGAAGATGGAGACGATCTCAGGTGAGCTGACACGGGAGGGAAAGATCTTCGGAACAGCGCTTTACATGTCTCCCGAGCAGGCGCGAGGGAAGCAGGTCGATGCCCGCTCCGACATCTTCTCGTTTGGCACGACGCTGTACGAGATGGTCACGGGCAAGGTGCCGTTCCGCGGAAAGACGAACACGGACATTCTGAGTGCCATCATCCGGGATGAGCCGCAGCCGCCCTCTCAAAGCAACACTGAGATTCCGCCCAAGCTTGAGGAGATCATCCAGCAGTGTCTCGAGAAAGACCCGCAAGACCGTTACCTGCACACCGACCAGCTTGCCGCGGACTTGAGGAAGGCGAAGCGGGTGACCGACTCGGGAGTCCAGGCGGTGCGGACGCCGAGTGGACCGATGGCCGTGGCTCCTTCCAGCGGGTGGACGCGGCTGGTTGGCACGGGTACCCGGCGTACCGTCCTCGTGTCGGCTCTGGCGCTTCTGATCATCGCGTGCGGTATCGCCACCTGGTGGCTCGCACGAGCGCCTGCCGGCTTCAAGAGCGATGACCGGATCATCGTGGCCGATTTTGAGAACAACACGGGAAATCGGGACTTCGACACATCCGTTCGCGACGCGGTCGAGGTGATGCTCCGCTGGTCGGGTTACCTTAGCGTGATCCAAGGCGATGAGCTCGAGGATCTCGTCACGAGGCAGAGGGACGTAGAGGCTACCAGAATCGATCAGGATTTGGCGCACCGCCTTTGCGCAGGAGGGGAGTGTGCTGGGTTTCTCTTTGGGAAGATTTCGCTTGAAGCAGATGGGTATTTGGTCGAACTCAGTCTGCATCGGACTGGAGAGCAACGTCCCATCTTCGCTCGTACCGGAACTGCGGCCAATGAAGACGATCTGTTGTTGACGATTCACAAAACGGTTCTCGATTTGAGGCAGGCTGTGGGCGAAGCACCACAGGCCGTCGCGACCACACCCCCTCCGACAACTCGCTCGATCCTCGCCTACCAAATGTTTGCGGAAGCGTTTCTTCTCATGCCGGGCGGGAGTGAAGAAGCGTTGCTCCTCGCGAAAGAGGCCCTGGAAATCGACCCGGGTTTCGTACGTGCTTATGAGCTCGTTGCCATCGCCTACTACAACCTGGGGGAATACAGGCAATATCGCCGTATGGCTCGTCAGCTCTACAAACGCTCGTCTGGCCTGCCGAAGCAAATTCGTATGATGAATGAAATTTATTTTCTCGACGCCTCCTACCAGTTCGATGCTGAGCTGGAACGTTTGAAAACGTATCAACGCCTCTACCCATTCGACTTCCTGGGAGCAGAATACCTAGGCATACTTTACGAGAGTGTTGCCTTTGAAGATCCGGCCCACGCGGAGGCAGCGTATCGAAGCGAATACCGGTTACAGAGAGATACTCTTTATAATCTTGGTCCAGTCCTGGTCAGACAGGGCAAATCGGACGCGATTGAAGAACTGGCGACCGATTTCAGGGAAAGAGGCGGTTCGGAGAGCGACGCAGCCGAGTTCTTGAGATGGCTCCCGATCATACTCGGCGATCCTGGGGCCGTGCTCGAAGAGATCGGACGGCTGGGAAGCGAACCGGGGTCGTCCGAGACCAATTTCAGCGATTGGCGAGAGAACGCACTCCTATGGACTGGTCGACTGGTCGAGGCAGAGAGGGTCGTTTCCAGCGAGTTGCGCCTGAGCAAGACGGCAGGTTACGTGCAAGATGTGTTCTGGAACCGACTCCTGAAAATTTGGCTGGGCTATCGCAAGACTGGCCGTCCGGCCGAACTTCCACACCAGGAGCTCAAGCCCGCCATGGAAAGCCTCCGACTTCTTCCCAAGTTCTCCAGACGCTGCGTCGAATTGCAATACGGAGATCCACTCGAACGCGTGATCCTTGAGCATGAAGAGGCAGAGAAAGGCTCCACGAGCCGATTTGTGCGGGAGGAGCTTCAGTACGCCAGGGGTTGCCTGGCTCTCATCCGGGGGGAGAATGAGAGAGCCCGAGACCTTCTCGAACCGCTGGCTCGTGACTCGAACCTGCTTCGCCGCCATTGGGCGCTCGCGAGGGCGTACGAGGCCTCGGAGATGTGGCAGGAGGCGGCCGATGAGTATGAGGAATACTTGAATAATCCCCACGAGAAGTGGTTCAACGTTCCATTCATGATCCTCGACCAGTTCCGCCTCGCCCGCGTCTACGAACGCCTCGGCGACACCGACCGCGCCCGCCACTGGTACGAGCGCTTCCTCACGGACTGGAAGGACGCCGACCCGGACATCCCCGAACTCATCGAAGCCAGGAAGCGCATGGCGGTGCTGGGGGAATCAAGAACGGCGGCGGTACAATGACGGGATCCTGAGCGAGGAACTCGAAGGCACACCTATGGTTGATAAAGAGCTTCCTACTCACAGTCCAGAAGGGATTGATCTTACCCTGATTCGATGGATGCTATCTCTGACACCGGAGGAGCGCCTCCGGGTTCTTCAAGCCAACGTGCGAGCCATCCAGAGGCTGCGTGACGAAGCCGCCAATATCTGATTTCATCGAGATTCTGGATGTGCTCGCCCGGCACGAGGTGGATTTCATCATTGTGGGCGGCGTGTGCGGTGTTCTACACGGTGCGCCGGTTTCCACGTTCGATCTCGATCTTGTGCATTCATTGAGTGCGAGCAACATTGATCATCTTCTAGTGGCTCTCGATGAGCTGGAGGCGCGGTACAGAACACACCCGGAGAGGGTTACGAATCCAGCCCGGTCGCATCTGGAATCCCACGGTCATCAGCTTCTCATTACCCGCGCCGGCCCCCTGGATTTGCTTGGTGCCATTAGTAAGAACCGGAAGTACGAGGATCTATTGCAGCACAGTGAGTGGATGAACGTGGGTTCCTCGCGTGTCAGAGTTCTTGATCTTGAGACGCTGATCCAGCTCAAGGAAGAGTTGGGCACTGAGAAGGATCGCGCCGTCCTGCCCATTCTGAAACGCACGCTGGACGAGAAACGCAAACAGTAAGGCTTTGGAGCTTCTTTGATGATCGGCCGCACGCTATCCCACTTTCGGATCGTCGAGAAAATCGGAGAGGGGGGGATGGGTGTGGTGTATCGGGCCGAGGACACCGACTTGCGTAGGCCGGTGGCGCTCAAGATCCTGCCTCCCGAGTTGGTGGGAAACGAAGAGCGGCGCCTGCGGTTCGTGCGCGAAGCCCGCGCAGCCGCTGATGGCCCCGCGCCTGCGAGGGGCTTCGGTGTTTAGCGGATTCCCTGGGAGCGGTCGAACGCTTCCCATAGCTCGTCGTGGCGTTCTTCGTATTCGCGATCGGTGAGCGTGAAGTCCTGTCGCACCCACCCGGACCAGCCCTTGTCCGCGGCTGTGCTACGGAACCGCAGCCAGTCACCTTTGCGCTCCAGCACGTGCAGGTTCTCGCCCAGCATGAGAGGCCCGTTCGGGTCCCTCTTATAATTCGTCCCGGGCCCGGTGCGGATGTTGACGCTGTTCCGGCCGCAAATCCGGGTCTCCAGGATCTGTTCTCCTGAGTCTGATTCCTCTGTGGCACTGCCTGCGGGGCCGGAGGGATCTGTCCCGGACCCGCAACTCAGGCTAAAGCCCGCCGCCCAGGCGATTAGAACCAGAACCAGGCCGTTAACGGTTCTTGCACAGCCCTTGCTCAGCACAGGGGTCATAAGGTTCAGTCTCCGCTAACTTACCAGCGCCTCAGCAAAATAGTCATTGCCCGGGGCCATAGCCGGGGTGATAATACACGAAACTCTGCAAGGTGCAGCGAACCTCAGAAACGTCTCTTCCGGGGGGAGGTAGCCATGATTTTCTCGTTCATTCTTCTCGTCGCCATCCTCGTCGCCTTTTTCATCATCAAGGGCAGAACCTTTGACCGGTTGAGTGACGGCGGTCAGCTTCTGGTCGTCTTGATCGCCAGCATCGCGACTGCCGTTGTCCTCACGATGCAGATGTTCATCTCGGGCCGCCGGGTCCTCACGGAGTTCGTGCAGGCGGTTGAGGGGATTCCTTCACTGGCAGTCTGGGGATCGTTCCTGCTCATTTTGTTTGGCTCGTATATCGGCATGAGATGGCTCGGAAAGCTCAACCTGACCGAGATCCGGCGCCTTCTCAAAGAAGAGATCTGGCCCAAGCAACGATCCCTGATGAAGGATACCTGGGAGAAGCTGAGATCCATGGTCTCGAAAGAGCGCTAGCCTGGTGAACTGTGCTGCTCCCGGACTGGCGGATTTGAACGTGAACGTGCCATTCAACCCTTCCTGCTGATCAGGAGAAACGGAAGATGAAAATTAAAGAGCGTCATCTCTCTCAAGACGGTGGTGGGGGTGCGATGGGGCATCGAGACCCGGCGGGGGATCCGACCCGGCGTGAGCTTCTCACCATGCTGGGCGGTGCCGCGATTGGAGCTTATGCTCTCTCATGTGAGACGCCTCAACGCGCGCCGTCGGGTCTGAATACGGATCTGCGGGATCCGCTCTACTACTCTTCCGCCACCGCCCTGGCCCATGCCATACGCAAGAAGGATCTCTCTTCCGAGGAGATCGCGCGGACGTACCTGGCGCGAATCGAAGAGGTCAACACGACGATCAACGCCGTTGTCCTTCTGGCCGCCGACGAGGCGCTCGAGAGAGCCCGCCAGGCGGATGCCTCGCTCGCCCGCGGTGAAGCACTCGGGCCGCTGCATGGCGTACCGATGACGCTCAAGGATTCGATCGATACGGCCGGGATGGTCAGCACCGGGGGAACGCTGGGCCGCGCCAGTTTCGTGCCGGAAAGGGATGCGACGGTAGCCGCAAGGTTACGGGCCGCCGGGGCGATTTTCCTTGGCAAGACGAACACGCCCGAGCTAACCTCTTCGTTTGAGACGAACAACCTCCTCTTTGGGTTCACACACAACCCGTACGATCCGCAGAGAACGCCCGGCGGCAGCAGCGGTGGGGCGGCGGCGATTGTCGCCGCCGGAGGCACTGCCATGGACATCGGAAGCGACACGGGCGGAAGCATCCGTTACCCGTCCCACTGCTGCGGGATTGCGGGGATCAAGCCGACATCCGGGCGCGTGCCCCGCACCGGCCACATCATTCCCTTCGGTGGCATCTGGGACGCGTTCACCACCCTTGGCCCCATGGCGAGGACGGTCGACGACCTGATCCTGACGCTTCCCCTGATTGCCGGCCCTGACTGGCGTGACCCCTCGATTGCGCCGGTGCCCCTCCGGGATCCGCAGGCTGTCGATCTCAAGAAGCTGCGTGTCTCATTTCACACGGACAACGGAATTGCCACACCGACTCCTGAGACGATGCATGCCGTGCGCCGGGCCGGCGAAGCGCTCTCCGCGGCCGGTCTTGCCGTGGAGGAGGTGCGTCCCACTGGGATCGAGGAGACGCTGGATATCATCAAGGCATGCTGGGCGGCTGAGGGTGGCTACTACGAAAGAAAGCTCCTCAAGAAGGCGGGCACCACGAAGCACAGCTTCACATGGATGGAAGAAGCAAAGCCGATCCCCATGCCCGAGTTCGGTGATCTGATCGACCGCTGGGACGCGTTCAGGGTAAAGATGCTCACGTTCTTCGAGAACTTTGACGTCATCCTCAGTCCTGTTTATGGCGCTCCGGCGCAGCCCCATGTGGAAGTTGATGAGAGCAGTCCGATGTTCAGCTACACCGAGACATACAACCTTACCGGCTGGCCCGTCGTCGTGATCCGGTGCGGCACATCACCGGAGGGGATGCCCATCGGAGTCCAGGTTGTGGCTCAGCCGTGGCGCGAGGACGTGGCCCTGGCCGTCGCCCGCCATCTGGAGAAAGCTCTGGGCGGGTTTGAGCCTCCCACCGGGATATAGTGATACGCCCCAAGACGGATCAATCCGCTGGCGTGTCGGGGCCGGCCATTCTTGTCTCAGGCACGATTAATCGATTGAAAACTCCCACGATTCTCCGTATTAACACAGTGTGACGACGCGCAGCTTTATATATGTGGTCACGGCTGCGCTGGTGGCGGGAGCGGGCGCTTTACCCGTCCTGGCCGTAGGAGCCGAAGAGACAAACACCTGCCAGAGCACTACGGATGACCCGTGCCTGAGAACGGGCACGTGCTCGATCCAGGGAGCCGACTGGTTCCAGTCGGTTGAGATCGCGCGCAGCGACACGTTTGATACCCAGGGATGGCCGGGGTTGTGCGACATGGTGCACGTCGGTCTCGTGCAGGGCAATTGCGAGCCGCCGGGCGGGCAGACGGGTGTCACGGTTTTTCTAAGCGATCTCAGCGTCGCGCGGATCCCCTCGATCATCGGCCCCCTCGCCTGTGCCGGCGAAGCAACACCCGGTGCGGGGGCGGTTCCTGACGGTCTGCACGTGCCGGGCACTCTGCTCACGGCACACCTGGGCACCGGAGGCGATCTGACGCTTTCCTGGGGAGCTTCCTGCCAGACATCGGACACCGACTACGCCGTCTACGAAGGTCTGATGGGGGGTGGATACACCAGCCATGCCTCCCTGCTGTGCAGCACGGGCGGCGCGAGCACGGTGACCCTGCGTCCCGGTGTGGACCACCACTATTACCTGGTGGTGTCCCACAATGGGGCTCGCGAGGGCGGGTATGGCTATGACAGCCTGGGTGTGCCCCGCCCCGCGGCAGCCAGCGCCTGCCTGATTCAGGACCCGATCTGCCCCTGAGCTACCTCCTGTCCACTGCGATTCAGGCCTTTCCACGGTAGCCTGACGGGCCGCAGTTAGGGCACAATACCTCCTGGTCATACCGACAGAGAGATCTTCCGCATGATTGGCACTTCTCGGAGGCCTGAAGTGAACGGATCGATGCGAAATATCCCTCTGTCCATCGCGGCTCAAGAATAGTGTCCCTCGCTGCTGGTACCCGTCTCGGACGGTATGAAATCGTGCGCCTCCTTGGCGCGGGCGGTATGGGAGAAGTGTACCTGGCCAGGGACGGGAGGCTCGAGCGCGAGGTGGCGCTCAAGGTGCTGCCGACCGGTACGCTGGCTAACGAAGATGCACGCAAGCGTTTCCGCAGAGAGGCATTGGCGCTCTCGAAGCTCAATCACTCCAACATCGAGACGGTCTACGATTTCGACACGCACGATGGCGCGGACTTTCTGGTCATCGAATACGTGCCGGGGAAGACGCTCGCCGAAAAGGTGAAAGCCGGTGCGCTGCCTGAAAGAGAGGTGGCGGCGCTGGGAGGCCAGATTGCCGGCGCATTGGAAGAGGCCCACGAGCAGGGCGTGATCCATCGTGACCTCAAGCCCGGCAACATTCTGGTGACGCCGAAGGGGCAGGCGAAGCTGCTTGACTTCGGTCTGGCAAGACTGCTGGAGCCGGTTGCGGAGGGGTCGCATGTTGATACGCTCAGCCAGACAGGCACGACCTCCGGGACGTTACCGTACATGGCTCCCGAGCAGCTGCGCGCCGAGACCGTGGACGCTCGTACGGACATCTTCGCTCTGGGCGCGGTGCTCTACGAGATGGCAACAGGGCAGCGGACATTCAAGGGAGATTCATCGCCTCAGGTGACTGAGGCAATCCTCCACCAGGAGCCGGTTACGCCGCGGGCCTTGAACGCGCAGGTGTCGCCGGACCTGGAGCGCATCATCCTCAAGTGCCTGGAGAAAGATCCGGACCTCCGCTACCAGTCGGCCAGGGAGATCGGTGTGGATCTGCGGCGTCTCACTCCGTCGGGAGTCAGTGGGCCTGTTGCCACTCCGGAGCCGCGGCCCAGGCGCCTGGCATGGCTGCTCACGGCCGCGTTCGCTCTGATTGTGGCGGGTGCCGTGGCCTATCAATTTCGGCTTCTACCCGAACCGGCAACCGAGGCATCTTCGGAGAAGATCATGCTGGCCGTGCTGCCACTCAAGAACCTGAGCGGCGACCCCGAGCAGGAGTTCTTCAGCGACGGCATGACCGAGGAGATGATTGCGCAGCTGGGTCGGCTGCAGCCCGAGCGTATGGGCGTCATCGCCCGAACCTCGGCCATGCAGTACAAGAACACCGGCAAGCGAATTGATCAAATTGGTCGCGAGCTAGGAGTCGACTACATCCTCGAGGGCAGCGTGCGCCAGGCGAATAACCAGGTTCGCATCACGGCTCAGCTCATTCAGGTGGGCGATCAGACGCAGATCTGGGCGGAAAGCTACGAGCGCGAGCTGACTAACGTGTTCGGCATCCAGAGCGATGTTGCACACAATGTGGCGCAAGCTTTGACGCTCAAGCTCCTTCCTGAGCAGCGGGCGGCGCTGG
>CBEVTG010000039.1:0-9978 GCA_965552745.1 uncultured bacterium | reverse complement strand
TGGAGCGCTGCTTGGCGGCGGTTGCAGGCGGTGGGGCTGAGTTCTTGCGCGTGCTCAACTCGGAGGCCTCGAGGAGGCGGAGGTTGAACGTGCACCGGATCCCAGAAGCCGGCGGGCGATGACCAGGCGCTGGATCTCAGAGGTGCCCTCGTAGATGGTGGTGACCCGGGCGTCGCGGTAGAGACGCTCCACCGGGCTGTCTGCGGAGAAGCCCGCAGCCCCATGGATCTGCACGGCGCGGGCGGCCACCCGGTTGGCAGCCTCTGAGGCCCAGAGCTTTGCCATCGAAGCTTGACGCCCGAAATCCGCTCCTGCAGCCTTGAGGCTGGCGGCGTGCAGAGTCAGGAGGCGTGCGGCGTCGATGTCGGCGGCCATGTCGGCGATCTGCGCCTTCACGGCCCCGAATTCAGCGATCGGGCGGCCGAATGCGTGCCGGCCACGCGCGTACGCGATCGCCTCCTCGAACGCAGCCCGTGCGATGCCCACGCACTGCGCGGCAACTCCGATCCGGGCCGCATCCAGGGTCTCGAGAGCGATGGCCATGCCCCGTCCCTCCTCGCCGAGACGGTCGCTCGAGGGGATTTCGCAGGCGTCCAGATATACCGGCGCCGTGGAGGAGGCACGCAGACCCATCTTGCGCTCGGGCGGTCCAACCCGCAGGCCCGGGTTCTCCGATCGAACCAGGAAAGCCGTGATGCCACGGCTGCCCAGAGCAGGATCGAGGGTGGCGAAGATGATGAACAATCCGGCCCAGCCGGCATTTGTGACCCAGGCCTTGGAGCCCTGGAGCTGGTAGCCGGCGGTGGTATGCGTTGCCCGGGTGCGGATGGCGGCCGCATCCGAACCTGCATGCGCCTCGGTCAGGCAGAACGCTCCCAGGAGTTCACCCCGCGCCAGGGATGGAAGAAGGCTCTGCTTCTGATCGTCCGATCCATGAGCGGCTATGGGGGCCGCCACCACGGAATTGCTGACGCTCACCGTGATCGAGGTCGACGCGCAGGCGCGGGCGAGCTCCTCGATGGCCAGACAGTAGCTGAGCGGGTCGAGCTCCGTGCCTCCGAAGTGCTCCGGCACCAGCATGCCGAAAAGTCCCATCTCAGCAAGTTGCCGGCGCACATCGGCCGGCACCTCTCCGGCGGTTTCGAACTCGGCCGCGCGGGGACGCAGCATCTTGTCCGCCAGCTCACGGATGCTGTCGCGCACTTCCTCCTGCTCGGCCGTGAGGCGGAATTCCATGGCGCCGGCAGTGGTACCGGTCGGAGCGCTTGATGCGGAGGCGCTCACGAGGTTGCGTCCTTCAGGACGTGCTCGGCAATCACCAGGCGCTGGATCTCTGAGGTGCCCTCGTAGATTTCAGTCACCTTGGCGTCGCGGAAATAGCGCTCCATCGGGTAGTCGGCGATGTAGCCGTACCCTCCGAGGATCTGCACTCCCTTGGTGGCGGCACGCATGGCCGTCTCCGAGGCGAAAAGCTTCGCAAGCGAGGCCTCGTAGCTGTAGCGCGGCTGTGACTCCTTGGCCCGTGCCGCGCGGTAGGTCAACAGGCGTGCCGCCTCGGTCTCGGTCGCAATATCCGCCAGCATCCACTGGATGGCTTGAAACTCGCTGATTGGCTTGCCGAACTGGATCCGCTCCTGGCTGTAACGCAACCCCTCGTCGAGAACCGCCTGGGCGATACCCACCGCCTGAGCGGCGATGCCGATGCGGCCGCCGTCCAGCGTGCTCAGGGCTATCTTGAGGCCCTCCCCTTCCGCACCCAGAAGGTTGGTGGTTGGAACTTTGCAGTGATCGAGAATGATCTCGCGCGATCCGGAAGCGGTGATGCCCAGCTTTCGCTCCTCGCGCCCCATGCGAAACCCGGAAAATCCGCTTTCCACGATGAAGGCCGATATTCCCTTATGTTTCTTGGATGGATCGGTGCTGGCAAAAACCAGCGCTACATCGGCTGCGGTGCCGTTGGTTACAAAAACCTTGTTGCCGCTCAGAAGATAGTGACTTCCCTTCTTCTGCGCCCGTGTGCGCAGGGATGCGGCGTCGGATCCAGAATTAGGTTCGGTCAGGGCGAAGCAGCCCAGCATTTCGCCGGCGGCGAGGGGGTTGAGGTATTTTTCTTTCTGTTCCTTGCTCCCGTAGGCCAGGAGCGGCGCGCACACGAGTGAGTTGTTGACGGAAACAATGACCCCTGTGGTCGCGCACGCCCGGGACAGCTCTTCGATTATTAGGGTGTAGGAGAGGGCATCCATGCCGCTGCCGCCGTGCTCCTCGGGAATCATGACTCCCATGAGGCTCATGCCGGCGCAGCGGCGGACGTTTTCGACCGGAAAGCGGCGCTCACGGTCGATCTCCGCGGCGTGTGGCCGAATCTCCTTGTCGACGAAGGCGCGGATAGTCTGCTGCAGAAGTTTTTGTTCTTCGCTGAGAGTGATGTTCACGGCCGTTCAGGACTCGATGACGCCGAAGTCTCCATCGTCCCGGAGATAGACGACGCTGACTCGTTGGGAGCGTGCGTTGCGGAATACCAGGAAGTCGTTTTCCGATTCCTGGATCTGAAGGATCGCATCCTCCAGGGACATCGGTTTGAGATCGGGAAGCTCAGTGTGCACTACGCAAGGGGTGTGCGCCCGGTGCTTGGGTTTCGCGGTACCGTGCTCCGGGGCAGCTTGCGAGCTCCTGGCGGAGCGTGATGCCGCGGTGCGCCGCTTGCGGCTAGTGAGCTTTTCCTTGCGCTTGCGGGCCTGTTGTTCGAGCTTCTCAAAAACGTTCGTGAGGCTCTGGTACATGTCAACTGTCTCGTGGGCACCGCTCAGAGAGAAGCGGCGTGTTTGGATGTTGATCTCAGCCCGGTGGCGGTACTTTTCTACCTGCAGGATGGCATGGGCTTCAATGATGGCCGGCAGGATCTTCTGCAGTTTCTCCAGGTGTTCACGGGTGAATTCCTCGAGCGCAGGGGTAATCTCCACATGACGGCCGGTGAGGCGCACTTGCATGGCGGGGGGGTCTCCAGATAGTCCGATCCGCGGGAGCGGGTAGCGTGTCAGGACCGAGACAACTGCCGCCGGCGATCGGTTGAAGAAGGGATTCGCAGCTCTTCACGGTACTTGGCAACGGTGCGTCTGGCGATTCGCAGGCCGCTCGCTTCGAGCTTCTTGGCGATGGCCGAATCGCTCAACGGGCGCTGCGAATCTTCGGCTCCGACGATGTCCTTGATGTTCTGCTTGACGGTCAGAGAGGAGACGTCGTCCCCTTCCGTGGATTGCAGGCCGCTGTGAAAGAAGAATCTCATCTCGAACACGCCGCGTGGCGTGTGCATGTATTTATTGTTCACCACACGACTGATGGTCGATTCGTGCATCTGAATGTCATCAGCAACATCACGCAGCACGAGAGGGCGCATTTTCTCGATCCCGTAATCCAGGAATCCCCGTTGGTGGCGGACGATGCTGCGCGCCACCTTGTAGATCGTGCGCTGCCGCTCCTCGAGGCTCTTGATGAGTCGGAAGGCGGAACGGAACTTGTCGCGCACGAACTCGCGGGCTTCCTTGCTGATGTTGCCCTTTGCTCCTTCGAGCATGCGTTTGTAGACGGGGCTGATGCGCAGCCGGGGAAGTCCCTCCTCGTTGAGCACGATGGTGTATTCGCCCCGGTCGACCTTGAGCACATAGACATCGGGAATGACGTAGTTCGGAGTCTGGCTGTTGTATTTCTGGCCCGGCTTGGGATCGAGCCTCCGGATAATGTCGACGTGGTGGCGTGCCTGTTCTACCGAACAGCTCAGGCGGCGGGCAATCTCGTCGAACTTGTATGCCTGCACGAGGTCGAGGTGCTCGCGCACGATGGTCTCGGCATGGGTTTCTTCACAATCGAAATGCTGTAGCTGCAGCAGCAGGCACTCGCGCAGGTTGCGGGCTCCGACCCCAACCGGGTCGAAGCTCTGAACCATGTTCAGGGCCTTTTCGAACTCCTCGCCGGTGTAGTTCCCCATGGCCTGGATCTCTTCGCTCGTGGCCACGAGGTAGCCGTCCTCGTCGATGTTACCGATGATGGCGCGGCCGACTTCGCGCAGTCGTTCCGGATTGGAGGACAGGTTGAGCTGCCACATCAAGTGATCGGGGAGCCCCTGCGGCTTTGTGAGAGTACTTTCGAATGAGGGGAGATCCTCGACGACGTGGCGCGTGGGTGTCGGGACCCAGCTGGCGTCCAGGTAGTCCTTGAACGCCTCGTAGTCAAACTCCTCCTCGCGCTGGCGCTCCTCCTCCTGGAATTGTTCGCGCTCCTCGCGATCTTCGCGTTCCAGCGGAGTTTCTTCTGCGGTTTCCGAGGAAGGGGTTTCGAGGTTGGTTTCTTCGAGGGCGGGATTGTCCTGCAGTTCCTGGGTGACTTCGTTCAGCAACTCGAGTTTTGACATCTGCAGCAGTTTGATCGCCTGCTGCAGCGACGGCGTCATGATCAACCGCTGTGACAGCCGTAAGCTTAGCTTTTGCTCGAGTGCCATCGATGGATTCCGCGGGCTCTAAGTCAAGTTAGGCGGAAGTCCTCTCCTAGGTACACCTCCCGTACTTTGGAGTCAGCCGCTAGCTCCTCCGGGGTGCCAGTCCTGAAGATGACGCCATTAGCAATGATATAAGCGCGGTCCGTTATTTGCAAGGTTTCACGCACGTTATGATCGGTGATGAGGACTCCGATACCACGCTCCCGCAGGTGACCTACGAGGCGTTGCACGTCCGAGCGCGCTTTTGGATCCAGGCCCGTGAAGGGCTCGTCCAGAAGCATGTACGACGGAGAGAGAACGAGGGCACGGGCGATCTCGGTCCGCCGCCGCTCGCCGCCCGACAAAGCCTGTCCAAGTTGCAGGGCCAGGTGCTCGATTCGGAATTCCTTGAGGAGGGCGTGGGCGCGGGAGGCCAGTTCCTCTTTGGGGATGTCGAGCGTTTCAAGGACTGCGAGAAGATTCTGCTCAACCGTCAGCTTGCGGAAAATTGACGCCTCTTGTGGCAGGTAGGAGATCCCTTTTCTCGCCCTCTGGTACATCGGCTGCAGGGTAATGTCATCGCCGTTTAATAAAATCTGGCCGCGGTCGGGGTCTGTCAGTCCGAGCACGCAGTGGAATGTGGTAGTTTTTCCAGCCCCGTTCGGGCCGAGCAGACCGACAACCTCACCGGCCCCAATGTCCACGGACATGTCGCGCAGGACCTGACGCGAGCCGTAGCTCTTCGTCAAGCCGAGAGCTCGAAGGCTTCCCAGGTGCTCAGGGCGAGTCTTCGAGGACGATCCACGATCGTCCGCGGGTTCCTGATTTAACTGCGATCCTTCCACTTGATCCCTCAAAGCTCAGTTCCTGGCCGTTCAAGGCTTCACTTCCATCCCGCCGGCGGGCACGGGCACTGCCGCCCGGTGTCCACAACCGTAGATGACGTTCCACGGGCCGGTACTCGGCCCGCTGAGCCTCTCCCAGTGCGTCCATGTACACGGCGTGCACGTCGCCTCTTGCCAGCACGCGGTCGATGCCCGACCCCTGTTCAGCGAAGTGCACATCCAGCTCGTCCGCCTCCAGGTAGTTCGTATCATGGATCAGTTCAACCCCGCCGCGATACTCGGCCAGGCGTCCCCCTTCGGTGTAGCGCAGGCGGGGCGCGCGAACCCAGATGAGATTGGTGCCTCCTCCCTCGGTGGCGTCGGAGCTCGAGACACCGCGTGTGGTGACATTTCCCAGCGCCTGCAGGCTGCGTTCCGCTTCATGCACGTCGAGGAGATCGGATTCGATGAGGTTGGATCCCTGCCAGGCCCGGACCTGTTCCTCGAAACGCCAGTTCCAGGTCTTCGGGTCGACCTCAAACCTGCGGGCACTCACCCAGAATTCGCCCTCCTCGCCCAGCGGCGACCAGGAGGATTCACTCTCCGAGGTGCTGCGTCGCGCCTGTACACCCCCTTCTCCGTGCCAGTGTCCTTCGCCCCGGGGCAGCCTCAGCCTGGAGCCGGCAAGCAGTCGTCCGCCGCGATCCACCATGGCCAGGCTGTCGGGGCTGCCCCGCAGCTCGATCCACTCGTCGTCGACATCGGCCTCGCCGCCCCTTCCCATGAGGTCGGGTTGTTCGAGCTGCCAGCCCCCCTCGAGATGAGCCTCGCCGATACGGCTGGCGTCTTCGGTCCAGCGTGCCGTGAGAGCCCCGCACCGGAGCTCGCCGGCACCGTCCGGTCCGTGCCAGTGCAGCTCAACTCCGTTGGATGCCGCGAGGGTCTCGGGCAGCGTACGCCCTGGTTTTGCTCCGGGCCGGAACGAGAGCTCCAGCCTTCCGGCATCGAGGGTTCGCTCCGAGTCGCTGCCGTCGCTCGGCCGCATCACCAGTGCACCGCTCTCGGGTGCCGTGGCTTGCCGGAGGCGGTTTCTTTGCGGATCAAACAGGAGATCCAGAACCTCACCCTCCATCGCCACATCCGATCCGGACGGAAATCCCATGGCCATCGGATCGGTCCCGTTCCCTTCCGCCGGGGCCACCTGAAGCATGAATCGAGCACTCCCCTGCGCGCGCGCCTTGAGAGGCCGGCGGTCCGATTCCCGAAGATCCACGCGCAGATGATCGGATTTCAGGCGGCGCCCAGGCTCGGTGGCGCGTGCTCCCTGCCCGCACTCCATGCGAGGCGGCGAGAGCCAGTAGTCGAGACGTCCGCACTCGAGGATCCCTTCACGGGGCCGGCGGCCGCCGTTCTGGTGACGAAGACGTACCTCCGAGAGCAGGCTCAGGCGCTCCTCTGATGGCGCGATCTCGAGGCCAATCGATTCGCCCGTCAGGCTGTCGCCCCGGATGGCGATCGGGTCGTCGCTCACCGCCAGGCCGTCGGCGGCGTTGAAGACCAGATGCTCGAAGTGTGCCTCTACCCCATCCGGCTGGCCGGCAACGATGTTGCCCTCAAGGGTGAAATCACCGGTGGAAGGCGTATAGCGGCCGCGCTCGGCGCGGATCACCAGACCCGGGATGGGACCCTGATGGACTTCCAGGGTCACAACCTCGAGGTCGGTGTAGGAGGTGCCGAAGGTAGAACTGCGCCGGGCATGCAAACGGAACAGGTCATCCCCTCCCCGGCTGAGGGAAAGTTCAAAATCAGTGGTCTCGTTGGTGGCTGACGCCGGTTCCTTTGTCTCCGCCCCGGACTGAGCCGAAGTCATGCCCGGGGTGAGCATCCATAGCAGGAGCCAAGCCGTCAGGCACAGGCCCGGAGACGATGGGGTGGAAGATGTCAGGAGGGGCTCAGAAATGATAGCCGGCTTGCTTGGCCGTCTTGCGGTAGTCCTGGCCTTGAACCAGGACCACCTTGCACATCTCATAAAGGCGGGAGCGCAGTCGCGTGCCGATGCGTTCCTCCAGAGTGTCCTGTGCGGGTCTTGGCTCATCGTACACATCGAGAAAGTTGCAGGTGAAGACAGTGGCACGCTTTTCGTTATAGCGCTGATTGATGATATGGGCCAGCGTCTCCTCTACCCACGCGGAAGGCTTGCGAGCACCCAGGTCATCCAGCACCAGGAACTCAGCTTCCAGGACAGGCTGCAGGATGGCCATCTCGGAGGTCTGCGAGACCGGGTTGTAAGAGTTCTGAATCTCCTTCAGCAGATCCCGAAAGTCGTAGAACAGGCCAGGCACGCTCTTTTCGTGGGCCAGTGTCTTGAGTATTGATACCGCCAGATGGGTCTTACCCACTCCGCAGGGGCCCAGGAAAAGGAGTCCCGCTTCGTGAACCGGGTAGGAGTCCGCATAGGCACGAGCCGCATCCTTGGCGGCGCGCTGCAGCGGATGCATGTCATCGTAGTTGTCCAGCAGGCACTGTTCGTAGCGCCGGGGGATGTGGCTCAGCCGCACGAGAAGCTCGCCGCGATCGGCCCGGTAGCAGTCACACCGGCGGGCGTAAGAGCGTTCCTCCTTCTCGACCGTGATGTACCCCGTACCGTTGCAGGCCTGGCATTCCTGGTTCATGGCTTCAGCAATGAGGACCGCCCGAGCGGCCCGTGCCTCAGTTCAGGTAGCCTCGCAGTTGCTGGCATTTCTGGGAACGGTTCAGTTTGCCCAGCGCCTGTGCTTCAATCTGACGGATTCTCTCACGGGAGAGGTTGAGCATTTCGCCTATTTCCTTCAGCGTCTTCGGCTCCTCCTCGCCCAGGCCGAATCTCAGCTTGATGACAAGTTCTTCCTTCGGGTCCAGCTCATCGAGCGCCAGTCTGAGCTGGGTCTTCAGACTGGTCTTGAAGAGCGCCGTGTCGGCGGGAGGAATGGTGTCCTGTTCGAGCTTGTCGCTGAGATAGAACTCGTGTTCCTCGTCGATGACGGTGCTCAGGGACACGTTTTCGTCCGAGACCTGGAGCAGGGCATTGACCTCCTCGACCGGAATGTCCAGCTTGCGGGCGATCTCGTCGGGAGTCGGATGACGCTCGAATTGAAGCGTCAGGGTCGAGATTGTCTTACCAATTCGGTAAAGAAGGTTGGCCTGCTTCTGCGGCAGGCGAAAAGCACCGCTGTGATCGGAGAGCGCGTGGATGATGGATTGGCGCACCCACCAGACGGCGTAGGTGATGAACTTGACGTTCTTGGAGGGATCGAAACGCTTGGCGGCCTCGATCAGGCCCACGTTACCTTCATTGATCAGATCCAGGAAAGACAGGCCGCAGCCGCGGTATTTCTTGGCGAATGAGACGACAAAGCGAAGATTCGCCTCAACCAGCTTCTTGAGCGCGGCCTTGTTACCTTTATGAATCTTGGCTCCCAGGATCTTCTCCTCTTCGGGAGTGATCCTGGGGAGTTTCGAGATTTCTTGAAGGTACTTCTTGAGAGTTTCTGATCCCTTGCTGCGCTGGCGGTCTCGCTCTGGCTCCATTCGGCTCGATTCCCTCCGCCCTCCTCCCAGCCGGGCGTAATTATAGTGTTCGCACCTTGGATGCGCAATGAGCGATTTATGGAGGGTTCAATCGCCGGAGGTGAGGGAGAGCTTGATCTGGCGTGGGCGCGCGTCCGGGAGTTTGGGGAGGCGGACCGTGAGCACACCCCGTTCGTACTGGGCCGCAACACTGTCCACGCTGACGGTGGCTGGCAAGGAGAACCGCCGCACGAAGGGGCCGTAGGATCGTTCCACGCGCTGGAAGGCCTCCTCCTTGAGCCCTTTCTCCGGAGGGCGCTCACCCTCAATGATCAGGGTATTGTCGGCCACCCGCACGCCGATCGATTCCCGCGCAACTCCCGGGATCTCGATGTTGACCACGACCTGATCGTCGGTTTCGAATACGTCGGCTCGCGGTGTCCAGGCAACACCGCCACCCTCGGAGCCGATTTCGGTGCGGCCCATGGCCGATTCGAAGAGTCGGTTCATGCGTTCCTTGATGATGGCCAGCTCCCGGTAGGGATCCAGCTTTGCGCCCGGCATCGGCATCCTCCTCTATTGGCTCAGCTCTTCGACTCGTCTTCCGAGACGTACTCGGCGTCAATCACATCGCCCGGCTTCCCGGATTCAGATCCACCCGACTCTGCGGCGGGCTGCTCGCCGGCCGCGGTGGAACTGGTGCCGGGTCCCTGCGCGGACTGTGCCTGCTGGTACAGCGTCTCAGCAACCTTGTGAGAAGCGCGGGTCACCTCTTCGACCCCGCTGTTAATCTCTTCGGTCGATCCCTTCTCCAGGGCTTTTTTCAGAGATTCCAGGGCCGTTTCGATCGCCTGGCGATCGGTGTCCCCTATCTTTTCCTTGTTCTCAACCAGCAGCTTTTCAGTGGTGTAGATCAGGCTGTCAGCGCGGTTGCGGGTCTCGACCTCCTCACGCCGCTTGTGATCCTCATCGGCGTGCGACTGCGCGTCCGACATCATCTTGTCGATCTCTTCCTTGGTCAGCCCACTCGAAGACTCGATGCGAATCTTCTGCTCCTTGCTGGTGGCCAGATCCTTGGCGGAAACGTGCACGATACCGTTGGCATCGATGTCGAAAGCGACCTCGATCTGGGGCACGCCG
>CBEVTG010000038.1:0-9982 GCA_965552745.1 uncultured bacterium | reverse complement strand
CTCCATCTGCCCGCACGTATTTCTCTGGTCTGTATATGAATAGGTCCCTTCGTCCCAGTCGATTCCGGCCCGCATGGTCAGGAGATCCTCGAGCGTGATCCTGTGCTTTTGTTCGTCAGGCTCCGGGGTTTGGTACCCGTCGAAGAACTTCATGATCTTCACATCCACCCCGGGGAGCTCCTGGCGGCCAATGGCGATTCCGATCAGTGCGGACGTAACGGTCTTGGTGGCCGATTGTATCGTGTGCAACGGCGTGTCCTTGTAATACGGATGCCAGCCAGGGTCGTGGTAGTTATACATACCTTTCGGAGTATCCAGCCCCGCGTTAATCTTTTCGTAGTCGTGCGTATACGACCTGTCATACACCACGTGCCCGTGGCGGATGATCAACATGTGATCGACATAGCCGTGCTTACCGTCCGAGAACTCCCGATCCAGCCGGGCAAGCACTGCCGCGTCCATGCCCTGCTCCTCAGCAGACGACACCGGCCACCCGTCCGTCGGCCAGACCTCTTGCTTGTTACCGCCGACCGAGCATGAAACACACAGGCTGAGCACGACCACCCAGAGCCTTATCATGTTTACGGAGCCCTCTTCATCACAGCCTGTGCCACACGCAGGCGGTTTTCCTCGAGGTTGCGCAGCACGTTGCTGAACTTGACCGACGCGCCTTCGCCCATCAGCAGATGCAGACCGACCGGCATCCACCCCCCGCTCTGCACACGGCCCATCACCGTTCGAAAGAATATGATCGATTCGACCGTCTTGTCCTCCCAGCGGATCCTCTCGATACCACATTCGACCATCAGTGCCTCGAGATCCCCGATGGAAATCAGGTGGTTGATCGATTCAGCCGATGCCCAGGGCACCGGAAAATGCAGTCCATTCTGATCCCCGGCGAAGATATCGTGAAACACCAGCTGGCCACCGGGCTTCAGCATCCTGCAAAGCTCGCCGTAAAAACCCTTTTTGTTTTCAATATTCATCTGCACGTGCTCGGTCCAGACAATATCAAAGTGGGCATCCTCAAATGGCAGTTCCAGGGCGCTTCCCTGCCGGAAAACCGTCTGCTCTCCCAGACCTACCCTGGAAGACAGCATCTCGGCAACACGGCAATACTCCTCCGTCAGGTCCACTCCAGTTACCTTGCAGCCATAATTCGCGGCCAGGTACCGGCTCGTTCCACCCAGCCCGCAGCCGACATCCAGCACTGAATGTCCGGACTGGATCCGCGCCCATTGAGCCAGCTCCTGTGTTGCCATCCGTCCGCGAATATGAAACTCATCGACAGGCGCGAGATCATCGACTGTCAGGGTCTCGAGGTTCACGCCCGAAGCCTCCAGCGCCGACAGGATCCGTTTTCCAAGCTTGTCCACCGTGTAATGCTCCGAGACTTTCTTGTGTGGAGAGGTCATTTCGCCTCCGATTGGATTCCTGTCTCACCCGCGCCGTGCGGCGGCGCAGGATCCTGAGCCCTTGTGGGTTCCTGGCGCTTCTTCCTGCGATCCGGAAGGAGCAGCAGCGCCGCGTTGATGACCGGGATGCCCCAGAGGATCAGTGCCACGATCAGGCGATCCCGCCACCCGTGACCGTTCACGCTCTTTGAAAGCTCCCACCAGTGCGGCGATAGCAGTAAGGCGGGCACCATCGCTAGGAACACACCCATGCGGAATGCCCCTCGCTTGCGGCGCACCAGGGGCGCGGCCACTGCTCCCGCCTGGAGAACCAGCAGGCTCGCCAGCGGCAGGCTGGCGGAGAACGGGCCCGAGAGTCGCTCCAGCGTGCTCACGATTGCGGCGTGCGGTATGAGCAGGCCCAGTCCGGGTTGAATAATCCACGCCACCGCCACCAGGACGAATGCGCCGCTCCAGGTAAGGAGCGTCCAGAGCGCCGAGACAACGCGCGGCCAGCGCTTCGGCGGCCGTCGGTATACGCACCAGCGGTGGGCCGCAGCGGCCTGGTGCGGCGACGGTGTCCGGCTCCGGAACTCGGCGGGAGCCTCGTGCGGGATGACGCCCTCCACCAGGTCGGGTGTGACATCGTCCGGCCACTGGGGAAAATCCACCGAATGCCCCATGAGGTACGGCAGCTGCCGAGCGTTCTCGAGCACCAGCGTGAAAACGGTGAAGCGCTGCCACGACTCCCCGGCACGGTACAGCCGGGTTGCAAACCTGGCGGGCAGGCGGGTCGGGCTCTCGTCCACGTCCACAATCGAATCGAGCGGAAGATCGCGGCGCGAAGGATCCTCCTTTGGGTGGATCTTCCACTGCCGCAGGTAGGGCGCTTCCTCGACCAGGAAGACACGGTCCAGCCAGCGGCCATCCTTGAGAAGAACGCGGCACGGCCTCAGATCCAGCGACCCGTCGCGGGAGGGCCGCACACGCCTGAGGCGGCGCCAGAGAGGGCGGCTGAGGGTGGGGGGCTTCATGGGGTGCGGCCTTCAAATACACCGGCAGGTTCCCGCGCGTCAAGCAAGCACCCGCTCAGGCGGCCCGCCCGGCATCGGCGTGCTACCATGCCCGGAATTCTCTCGATCCAACAGGCGACGGACTCATGGATTCAAAGCCTCCCCTCATCCTCAGAGTGTTTGATGCCGCCATCGCGGCGCTGGAGTCGTTCGGTGCCCAGGGACCCCGCTGGCAGTGGCGCAAGCAGGTCTGGCGGCGCCGCCTGGAGGAGAGGATCGCCGCGGAGGACAACCTGGAGCGGGCGGGGCAGGCCAAAATGCGCATGTGCCCCGAGTGCCGCGCGCTGGTTCCCCGCAACCTCAAGGTCTGCACGGAGTGTGGTGTCGAGCTGAGGCGCCCCATGGCTTCCGGTGGAGGCCTGCTGGAGCTCCTGTTTCCTTCCATGGGGAGCGTGACGGTCGCCCTCATCACCGCCAACTGCGCGCTCTACCTGCTGATCCTCGCCACGTGGGGAATCCAGGAGCAGGCCAGCGGATTTTTCGGCCTGCTGTCTCCCCCGGGAGGAGCGCTCTTCGCATTCGGTGCAAAATCGACTCAGGCCATCGCCTATGGACAGGTCTGGAGGCTGGTGACCGCGAACTTCCTGCACGGAGTGCTCATTCACCTGGTGTTCAACTGCTACGCCCTGGCGAATCTGGGCCCCCTCGTCGAGAACTCGTTCGGGCGCAGGAAGTTCTTCCTCATCTACCTGGTGACGGGAGTGGCCGCGTTCACTGCCAGCGCCCTGTTCAGCCCCCGTACCCTCAGCATCGGATCCTCGGGATCGATCTTCGGGCTGCTCGGCCTTGCGATCGTCTTCGGCAAGTTCCGCAGCGGCCCGCTCGGGCAGGAGATCGCACGCCAGCTCATGCGCTGGGTCTTCCTCGGCCTGATCCTGATCATGATGCCGGGGATCGACCATGCCGCCCACATCGGGGGCTTCGCGGCCGGAGCCGGACTGGCCCTGCTGGTGGATGCCGGAGAGCCGCGCCGCGGCTCCCGGGATCAGACCCTCTGGCTCCTGACGCTGATCGCAGCAGCGGTCGTGGTCCTCTCGTTCGGGGCCATGCTGCTCTCCTACCGCGGCAACGTGGCGGCCATCACCGGCGGCTGAACCGGTAAATGCCCAGGAGTCATCACTTTTCGCTTTTTTTTTGAGCCCCGGCACCTCCTGTAGTCTTCTGCCGGAAACCGTCAGCCCCCTCCGGCCGTACCATACGGCGAGAACAAACTTCAGGAGGATCCCATGAAACGCAGCCTGGCCGCAGCCACCGCACTCACCCTGACCCTCGGTTTCAGCACCGCATTCGTCAGCGCCGAGGTCACCCGGACGGTCGATGCCGACGTGCCGCTTTCGAAAGGCACCAAGCTGGTGATAGAGAACCTGATTGGCTCCATGAAGGTGGTGCCCGGATCCGGCGACACGGTTCGCATGGTCGCCACCGTGCACGCCGAGAACGAGGAACTCGCCGGCCTGGTGAGCATCAATACGAAGGCAGTGGACTCCAAGACCCGCCTGCGGGTCGAGTATCCGCTCGACAAGTACAGCACCATCCGGCTGCCGGAAGGGCTTTCAGTCAGCGCCAGTAGCGGGTTTCTGGATCGGTGGTTCGGTGGAGGGGGCACCGAGTACGGCGACCACACCGTGAGGTTCCGGGATCGAAAGGGTGTCCTGCTCTATGTCGATGTTCAGGTTGAGGTACCAGCCCGTGAACTGGAGGTACGCTTCATCAACATGGTGGGCCCGCTGCACGCGGAGGGGGTCAGCGGCGATCTGCAGTTCGAGACCCACAAGGGGGATATCAAGCTCAGCTCTCTCAAAGGCGAGATCTCCACCGATACGGGCTCCGGCAACACCAAGGCCAAAAACATCGAGGGATCGTTCTCCTGTGACAGCGGCAGCGGCGACTGCGACCTGGAGGACATGCGGGGCGAGGCGGTGAGCTGCGACACCGGATCCGGGCAGATCACCCTGCGCTCGGTCAAGGTGAGTGGCCGCATCCAGGCAGACACGGGCTCCGGTGACGTTCATGGTCAAGACCTGGAAGGCTCCTTCAGGTGTGACACGGGAAGCGGTGACTGCACGCTGGACGGCCTGTCGGGGGAGACCGTCACCTGCGACACCGGCTCAGGCACAGTGCGTCTGCGCTCGGTGACGGCGGACCAGATTCGTGCCGATACGGGCTCCGGTGATGTCTTCGCCGAAGACATCAACACCCGCAAGTTCAGGGCGGACACCGGCTCCGGCGACGTGCACGTCTCGACCTCGGGAGACCGGCTCGCCGAGGTGATGGCTGACACCGGAAGCGGGAACGTCAGGCTGGGACTGCGGGCGGATGCATCGTTCGAGCTACGCGCCAGCACGGGAAGCGGCGACATCGTCAGCCGCTTCGAGGACGCCCGGGCCCTGGTCGAGGGCAAGGAAGTGATCGGGTACCGGCGCGGTGAGGCCAGAATCCACATCACGGTCGGCACCGGAAGCGGCGACGTGATCGTCGAGCCTACCGGAAAGAACTAGACCCACTCCCTGGAACTCTTACCCCGGGCTCAGCTATTCTCTGGGGCACAGAGGGATCCGGTCCGGCAATCGCCGGGCCGAAAACCCTCGCGCTCGAGAAGGAGGATAGCGGAGATGCGTAAAGAGACGACGCGACTGGGACGCAGGCAGTTTCTGCGCTGGGCCGGCTCGGCCGGTGCGTTCGCAGGGACGGTTCCCCTCATTCTGGCCCACTCTACCGGGAGCACGCCTGCCCACTCCGGGACGGAGCCGGCCCGCAGGAGCGAATCTGGATCCGGCGCAACCCACGCCGCTGGCAGCGGCACTGATTCCGGGGTGCTCCGACTCAACGCCAACGAGAATCCGTACGGGCCCTCTCCCGCCGCTCGTCGGGCCATCGAGCAGGCCATCACAGAGTCGAACCGCTACCCGATAGCTGAGGAAGCCGAGCTCATAGGCGTCCTGGCTGAAAAGCACGATCTCCCCCGTGAGCAGGTGCTCCCGGGCTGCGGCTCCACCGAGCTGCTCCGCGTCGCGGTGGCCGCTCTCGCCGCCCCAGGCCGCCTGATCCTCGCCGAGCCGACCTACGAAGACCCGATCTGGTACTCAGGTGCCTTTGACATCAAGTGCATCAAGGTGCCGCTCGACGGACAGGGTGCGCATGACCTGCCCGCCATGGAACGCGCTGCGGAGAAGGACGCGAACCTGGTTTACGTCTGCAACCCCAACAACCCGACGGGCGCCCTAGTGGATGGCAAGAAGCTGGAGGCGTTCGTGCGCCGCATCTCCAAACGCGCTACCGTGCTCGTGGATGAGGCGTACCACGACTACATCAACGATCCGCGCTACGCCAGCATGGTGCCGCTGGTGGCCGAGGGGCTGCCGGTTGTCGTCACCCGGACGTTCTCAAAGATCTACGGCATGGCGGGCCTGAGGCTGGGTTACGCGCTTGGCGGCAAGAAAACGCTCGAACGCATGGCCGCGCACATCACCTTTAGCGGAGCCAACATGCTCGCCATTCATGCGGCGATGGCGAGCCTGAACGACCGGGCGTTCCTGGAGCGCTGCCGCAAGGAGAACGAGCGTGCCCGCGACTACCTGCAGCACGCCTTCACCGAGCGTGGCTACCCCGTGTTTCAATCGCAAACTAACTTCGTGATGTTCCGGCTGGGATCGGACGTGCGGGAACTGATCGCGGATCTGAAGAAAGAGGGGATCCGCGTTGGGCGGCCGTTTCCTCCTCTGACCGACCACTGCCGGGTCAGTCTCGGCACACCGGAGCAAATGGAGCAGTTCGTGGAGAGTTTCGATCGCTGGCGCCGGGCTGCGGCGGCCTGAAACTCGGAAGTGGCCGAGCTTCAGGCGGGACGTATTTCCGAGAAGGCCTCGTCGAGAATTTTCAGAGCCTTGTCCGCGTCCTCGTCGGTGCAGATCAGCGGCGGCGACAGCCGGATGGTCGATTTTCCGCACGGCAGCGTCAGCAGTCCCTTCTCGAACGCCTTGACGATCACCTGCTCGCGCTCCGCGGTGGCGGGCTCCCGCGTGGAGCGATCGCGCACGACCTCGATGCCGATCATGAGGCCGAGGCCGCGCACGTCGCCGATCATCGTGTGCTTGTCCATCAGCCCGCGCAGCCTTTCGATCAGGCGCGTCCCCACTCGGCCGGCGTTCTCTGTGAGCCCGTCCCGCAGCAGCTCGAGCGTGGCCAGGGCGGCCCGGCAGGAGAGCGGGTTGCCGCCGAACGTGCTGCCGTGGCTGCCGTCGTTCCACTTCATGACGTCATCGCGAGCAATGACGGCGGAAATCGGCATCCCCGAAGCGATCCCCTTGGCAAGGATGAACATGTCCGGATCGAGACCGAAGTGCTCGGAGGCGAACAGCTTCCCGGTGCGACCCATTCCGCACTGCACTTCGTCGGCGATCAGCAGGATGCCGTTGTCCCTGCACAGCTTCTGCAGCCTCGGCAGAAACTCCGGATGCGGCGGGATGAACCCACCCTCACCCTGGATCGGCTCCACGAGCACCGCCGCAACCTCCTGCGGCGGGATCGTGTGGTGGAACATCGAATCGGTCAGCAGATCCATGCACTGCACGTCGCACGTATCCGGCTGCCGGTTCACGGGGCAGCGGTAACAGTACGAGTAATGGGTGTGGTAGACCTCCGGTAGCAGCGGGCCGCAGTGCAGCCTCTGCACCGGCTTGCTGGCGGTGAGTGTCACCGTGCCGAGCGTGCGTCCGTGGAAGGCACCGTAGAAGGCAATCACCTTCTGGCGGCCCGTGCGCATGCGCGCCAGCTTGACCGCGGTTTCGACGGCCTCCGCTCCGGAGTTGGTCAGGAAGACACGCTTGCCGCCGCTCATCGGCGCGGCCTCGGCCAGCGTCTCGCACAGGTCGATGTACGGCGCGTAATGGAAGTCGGTATAGCAGATGTGGATCAGCTCCTGCGCCTGCTCCTGCACCGCCTTCACAACGGCCGGGTGGCAGTGTCCGGTCGAGACGGTGGAGATCCCGGCCGCGAAATCGAGAAAACGGTTTCCGTCGAGATCTTCCACGACCATGCCGGAGCCCCGCTTGACGGCCAGGTCGTAGTCACGCGTCAGATTCTGTGACACTACTCGCCGGTCGCGGTCAATCAATGCCTTCGCCTTGGGGCCGGGCGGAGGAACGAGGATTTTGGGATACTCGTCCGGGTACGGCGGCGGCATCACCGAGCTGTTCACGGATGTCTGGGAAGACTTTTCAGGCACCATCTTCGTAACCCTCTAGAATTATGACGTTTGGAGAAACCAACTCTACCACTAGTCGAGCTCCTTTGCCAGGCGGCGGAGCGATTCGAGCAGACCGTCTGCGTCTTCTTTCTCAGCGAGATAGTTCACCACCCCGGCGCGTAGAAAAGTCTCACCGCGCAGCCGGGTCGTGGAGACCCATCCCTCCCCGGAAACCTCGAGCGCGCGCTGCAGTCGATCCTGATGCAAATCGAGGTCTTCCCCGGCCGGGAGTCCGGCGGGTCGGTGACGAAAGCAGACAACGCTCAGATCCGGCTCCGGCGGGCTGGCCTCGAAATCATCTGACTCGCGGACGCGCCCCGCCAGGTGGGCGGCCAGATCCATGTTGCGATCCACCAGGTGTCCCAGCCCGGCGGATCCGAGGTGCTTCCATGACATCCACAGCTTCAGGCCCCGGAAGCGGCGCGACCCCTCGATGCCGAACTGGTACCAGTGGAGCGGCTCTTCGCCCGGCCTGCCGGTGCGGTAATACTCGGGACTGCTGCGGTACGAGTCGAGGAGATCCTCGCGCCGTTTCACGAGCACCGCCCCGATGTCGTGGGGCTGGAAGAGCCACTTGTGAGGATCGAGCGTCACCGAATCGTAACGATCAAGGCCGGGCACCCGGTCCCGGTGTTTCTCCGAAAGGCGGACGGCGCCGCCGTAGGCGGCATCGGCATGCAACCACAGGCCGTGCCGGGAACCGATCTCGGCAATCTCAATCAGAGGATCGACCGTGCCGGTGTTCGTGGTTCCAGCGTTGGCCACGATGCAGAAGGGGCGAAGCCCCGCCTCGAGGTCCTCGCGGATGGCATGCTCGAGGGCGTCCAGATTGATCCGGAAGCACTCGTCACACTTCACCAGGCGCAATGACTCGGGCGGAAAGCCGATGACATCGAGTGAGCGCTTCATGGAGAAGTGTGCCTGCTCGGAGGCGTAGAGGCGCGCGCGACGCATGGCGCCGTCGGCGTGCCGGTCGGGCACTTTGCGATCGCGCGCGACCTTGAGGGCCGTCAGGTTGGCGTTCATGCCACCGCTCGTGAGAATGCCGAACGACCCGGGTCCATAACCGACCAGGACGCTCATCCAGCGCACGATCTCCTCTTCTACAAAAGCGGCTACGGGAGCGGCGACCCACAGGTCCACACTCTGGTTGATTACCGAGGCGAGCAGATCTCCCATCGCGGCCATCATGATCGGAGGGGCCGTGAAATAGCAGAAGGCGCGCGGATGGTGGGCGTTCATCCCGTGCGGAATGAGCCGGGCCCGCACCTCCTCGAGAACTTCCCCGGCAGGGCGGCCCTCCTCCGGCGCGTTCTCCTGCACGCCGAAGGCCTTGCGGAATTCGGCGTAAGTATGCGGGCCGATCGGCCGGCGCATCGCCTCCTCGTACAGGTAATCGAGGGCCACCTCGATCGACTCGTGCCCGAGCTTGCGAATCGCCTCCCGGCTCCTGGCCGGATCACGATAAAAAATAAGGGGGTCGCGCGTGTCCATAGATCTGAAAGGTAAGCCGCACCCCGGCGCCGGGGCCCGGCATCAATGAAGGAAGCATTATAAGTCACCTCCCGCCTTCGTTCCGGGGCCTTGATGAGGGTCGAAGCGGCAGGCTATAATGCTTCGAATTCGTTATAAATCAGGCTTTTGGAGCAACAACCCCCCTTGAGCAAAACCCCTAGTCTGACTCTGATCACCGGCCGCTCGAGCGCTCAGGGCAAGTTTCTGCACCTGGGCAAGGACTCCAAGGAATTTCAGGAGGAGGTCCTGCGGGTGGACATGAACGCCGAGGACATGGCCCGGCGGGGGCTCGAGGGCGGGGCCGAGTGGGCGCGTCATTTCGAGGGCATGTTCACCGACGATGAGATCCGCACGGGACGACTCGAGGACGAGGATGCGGCAGGCGGGCGGGGTTGCGAGACCCGATGCGATGGCGGTGATGCGAGGAGCGCTAATGCGGGTGAGGCGGCGGCGGGGGCGACGAAAGCGAATGCGAATGCAAATGCGTTTGTTCATCCTGTCAGGTCTGAGGACCTGACCTACGGAGTTGAAGACGGGGCCTGCGAAGCGGCCGACTGCCGCGGCAGCGAATCCCGGCCTCACCACCCGCCCATTATCGCGCCGTCGCCCGAACGCGGGCCACGGCACCCCGAGCCCGGCGAATCCGCCGGCCCGGAGCGGGCGCGGCCGGGCGACGATGCCCATCCGCCGTAGGGGGGTGGTGTGACTCCCCGGTGCCGCCCGTGGCAATCAACATAGCTCCAAACCACCCTCAC
>CBEVTG010000037.1:0-10079 GCA_965552745.1 uncultured bacterium | reverse complement strand
GCCGCCAAGTACGCCTCGGCGTTCTACGGTCCGTTCCGGGATGCGGCGGAATCGACTCCTTCGTTCGGCGACCGGCGCAGCCACCAGATGGACGCGCGCAACCGCCGCGAGGCGATGCGCGAGATTGCCCTCGATCTCGAGGAAGGAGCCGACGTGATCATGATCAAGCCGGCTCTTCCCTGTCTTGATGTCATCAGGGAAAGCTGCCAGCGTTTCGATGTTCCGGTAGCGGCCTACCAGGTGAGCGGAGAGTACGCAATGGTGGCCGCAGCCGCGGAGCGCGGCTGGATCGATCGCCGGGAGCTGGCGCTGGAATCGCTCTTTGCGATTCGGCGTGCCGGGGCGACATTCATCGTCACGTACTTTGCGCGCGAGGCGGCGCGATGGCTTTCGCCCGCTCCCGGCTCCGCGTCTAAGAAAAACAAAGCGGCCGGAAAATAGAGGACAGAATGAGCCGTTCACGCGAGCTGTTCGATCGCGCCCGGGCCGCCATCGCCGGCGGAGTGAACTCTCCGGTGCGCGCTTTCCGTGCCGTCGGAGGCGATCCTATCTTTTTTGATTCCGGGAAGGGATCGCGTCTGCGCGACGCCGATGGTCGCGAATATATCGACTATGTCTGCTCCTGGGGCCCGCTGATCCTTGGCCACGCCGATCCGCGCGTTGTGGAAGCGGTGCGCGAACAGGTCGGCTCCGGCTCCTCGTTCGGAGCGCCCACCCAGGTCGAGGTAGAGCTGGCGGAAACCCTGACCGCTGCCTTCCCCGCCATGGATCGTGTGCGCATGGTCAACTCGGGAACCGAGGCCACACTGTCGGCCGTACGCCTGGCGCGAGGCTTCACCCAGCGCAATGGCATCGTGAAGATGGAAGGCTGCTACCACGGGCACGTGGACGCTCTCCTGGTCCAGGCAGGATCGGGTGTGGCCACGCTGTCAATTCCAGGAAGCCCGGGAATTCCGGAGGCGGTGACGGCGCAGACTTTCCTGCTGCCGTACAATGACGCGCAGGCTGCGCGCGACTTCCTGCGCAAGCGCGGATCGGAGATCGCCGCGGTTATCGTCGAGCCTGTGGCGGGAAACATGGGAGTCGTGTCCCCGCGCGACGGCTACCTGGAGGCGCTGCGCGAGGAGACGGGCCGCGCCGGGGCGCTGCTGATCTTTGACGAGGTGATCACGGGCTTCCGCCTCGCCTACGGGGGCGTGCAGACCATGGTCGGGATCGAGCCGGACCTGACCTGTATGGGAAAAATTATCGGCGGCGGGTTTCCTGTGGGTGCCTATGGCGGCCGGGCCGAGGTCATGGCGGCGGTTGCACCGGACGGCCCCGTTTACCAGGCCGGCACTCTTTCCGGGAATCCGGTGGCGATGCGGGCCGGCCTGACCACCTTGCACGCGCTGCGTGATACAGACAATGCCTACGATCGTCTCGATCAGCTTGGAGCCCGGCTCGAGCATGGCCTGAAAGAGGCGGCGCGCGAGGCGGGGGCGCACGCCCAGGTGGCGCGACGGGGCTCCATGCTGACCGTGTTCTTCGCCGACGCGGCCGTCAGCGACTGGACGGGCGCCGCCGCCTGCGATACAGAAATGTACGGAAAATATTTCCGCTCCATGATCGAGCAGGGCGTTTATCTTCCGCCGGCGCAATACGAAACGTTTTTCGTATCGCTGGCACACTCGGAATCAGACATTGACGAAACCGTGAACGCGGCACGGACGGCGTTCCGTGCCTGCGCACGCTGAGAGCACGTGCCCAGCGCTCTTCCCTCGACCACCTCTTCAAGCAGATCGGATCACGCGCTTCCCCTGTCGTTAGTCGCGCTGCCGGCCATTTTCGGGTTGTTGCTCTCCTGCACCCCTCCGCGGCGTGCCGCCAGTCCACAGGCCGAACGGGAGGCGTTGCTGATCGCCATTGATCGCCTGTGGGACGCCTACTCACAGAAAGACATGGCAACCCAGAAGAGCATGTACACGGAAGACGCGGTGCAAATCGGCGACCGGCGGGCCAAGGGACGCTCCGCGATACTGCGCGACCTGAACAACTGGTACAAAGGACGGGACATTCAGAGCTGGACCCATACTCAACGCGAGGTCGTGCTCATGGGCGACATGGCGCTGGCATCGTACTGGGACGAAGAAACCGGCCTTCTGGACGGCGTGCCCTACCGGGTCTCGTGCTGGGTGAGCGACGTGTGGATCCGACGGGACGGCCGGTGGCTCAATCGGGTGAGCCACTTCGGCGCCAACCAGGCACTGGAGCCTGACCTGCCGCCCTAGCCTGGTGGCGGCACCGTAAGGAGACTGCGGCGATGATCCATATCATCTGGGAATTCACCATCCGGCCCGCGAGCCGAGCTGATTTCGAGCTGCACTACGGAAGCGAGGGAACCTGGGTCCAATTGTTCCGCAGGCACCCTGAATACCGGGGCTCGACTCTCTCGCGGGACACCGAGGATCCCAACCGCTTCCTGACAGTCGACACCTGGAACTCCCTGGAGGCGTACCAGGCCTTCGCCAGCCAGTACACCGAGGAATACCACCGCCTGGACGAGGTATGCGAACAACTCACCGAACAAGAAATCTGCCACGGCTATTTCGAGCAGCTGTAGTTCGCGGCCGGGTCGCTGCCACGTTCTGCATGTTTCTCGTATTTTTTGCTGTTGCATCCTGCGGCCGGTCGGAGAAGAGCGCAGGGCTGATGCCGAAGCTCCTCCATGACGTACACCTGGGAATGACGCTCGATGAACTCAAGGCCGTTCGGCCCGAAATCGTTTATGTCCGTGATGTCGAAGGAACAGACGGGTATCACGAGCGAATCCCAAACTCACCATTCTTCCAGGACACAATGTACATATTTTCTGGGGAACAACTCGCTCTCGTCAAACTCCGAATGAGCACCGCCAACTATTCAACGATCTGGAGGCACCGGCCCCTGCTCATTTATGGAGCGCTTCTCAAGTGGGGCAAGATCGCCAGTCGAGAGGTTCTGACCGTCATCGGAGGGGAGAACCCCGCGCCGGCTGCGGGTCTGGCCTGGGTGCGATACCCTCTGCTGGTGTGGCGAAATCAGGATGCGTTCATCACTGTCAGCTACACGCCGTCCAAGACCTCAGACGGTTTTCCCTGGCTCGAGGCAGTTGGACCTGACTCCGCACCCGAATACTTTCTCTCCATCAACATCCTGAGCGATCCCTGGAAGCCTGAGTGGATATTCCCCAGCGGAAAGATAGAGAAAAGCGCGGAGGTTGAAGGCTCGACGTTCCTGTTCTCGGATGTCGATCAGATCCTTGGGGCCTCCGCGGTAATCCTGGACGGCGATCCGTTCGAGTGACTCTAGAATCCACGTGCTAGCGGATGGGCACCTATTAACCGATGCGTCTGAGCGCTGCGAAATGCGGCAGGATTTTCTTGCGGCCGTGCCCCGAAAAGCGGATGGTGAGCTTCAGCCTCTCACCCGATCCCTCGGCCGTCTCCACCTGACCCTGCCCGAACTTCGGATGTTCGACGCGCGCTCCGGGAGGGAAAGCGCCGGTGCCTGCGTTCGTTCCCCAGTCGGCGGCTCCGAAGACCACTCCGGCCGGCTCCGGATTCGATTGTGACGAGCGCCGGAGAGATCCACTCCCAAGGCCCGCGGCGCCGGCGCGGCCCGTGCCGTGGTAGCCGCCGGCCCTGCGGCCCGGCGCCACCGCCGCCACACCACCACTGAAACCCCCGCCGTCTCCCCACGCAAACGTACTGGAGCCTGAAAGGCTCATCGCCGGCAGGCTCACCTGTGTCAGGCCGGACGGGATCTCTGAGAAAAAGCGCGACGGCTCCTGTGGCGTTGGTACTCCGTAAACCAGGCGCCGCAACGCATGGGTCAGGATGAGCCTCTGGCGGGCCCTCGTGAAGCCGACGTAACACAGTCTGCGCTCTTCCTCCATTTCTTCCTCAGAATCGAATGCGCGAGCATGCGGGAACAGCCCCTCCTCCATGCCGGAAATGAACACGACGGGAAATTCCAGCCCCTTGGCGCTGTGCAGCGTGAGCAGGGTGACACCGTTCTCACCTTCGAGATCGTCGGTGTCCGACACCAGGGCAGCGCGATCCAGGAAGAACTGGAGTCCCTCGGCTCCCGTACCGCTCTCCTCGGCCACGCGCCTGAGCTCCTCCAGGTTGGCGGCACGCTCCTCCGCGTCTCCCGGGTACGCCTTCTCAAGGTATTCCACGTAGCGGGTGTCGCGAACAATACGGCTCATCAGTGAAGCCACTGGCAGGGATTCGAGATCCGCTCGCCAGCTCCTCACGATCGCCGCCATTCGGCCCAGTGCGTCCCGGGCGCGGGGAGGAATGGAATCAGCTTCTTCCACGGATTCCAGGGCACGGCCCAGAGACACCTGCTTGCGCCTGGCGTAGACCTCCAGCGCAGCCACAGCGACACCACCGATGGACCGCGGCGGTACGTTGAGGATGCGCTGCAGGCTGACGTCGGCGTCCGGGTTCGCGGTGAACTTCAGGTAGGCCAGCAGATCCTTGATCTCCTTGCGATCGTAGAAGCGCAACGCTCCGAGGATCCGGTACGGGATGCCTCGCGCCACCAGCGCCTCTTCGAGAGGCCTGGACTGGCTGTTGGTGCGGTACAGAACCGCTGCGCCGCCAAGCTCGGGGTCCTCCTGGAGCTCGGACAGGCGCCGCACGATGGCGCGCGCCTCCTCGAGATCGCTCTCGAGCGCCATAATCTCGATCGGCTCGCCCCTTGGATTGTCGGTCCACAGACGCTTGCCGATGCGCGACTGGTTGCGCTCAATGACGGCTCCCGCAGCCTCCAGGATCGTTCCCGTCGAGCGGTAATTCTTTTCCAGCTTGATCGTCTGTGCGTCGGGAAAATCGCGCTCGAAATCCAGAATGTTACGAATGTCCGCCCCTCTCCAGCGGTAAATCGACTGGTCCTCGTCACCGACGACGCAGAGGTTTCCGTGAACGCGGCTCAGCGCGCGCACGAGCAAATACTGCGTGCGATCCGTGTCCTGGTACTCATCGATCAGGAGGTAGCGGATGCGGCGGCTGATACGTTCGGCCAGCTCCGGCGAGCTCTCGAGCAGATCGAGCGGCTTGAGAATGAGATCGTCGAAGTCAAAAGCGTTCGCCTCCCGGAGACGGCGATCGTAGACCTCGTAGGCGCGTCCGACGATTTCGTCCAGGTAATCGCGGCGCGGCATCTGCGTGGCGGAGAGACGGGCCGTCTTGGCGGCGCCAACACGGCCCAGAATCGACCGCGGGGGGAAGTTCTGCTCGCTGACCTGAATTTCCCGCAGGCATTCCTTCATGAGCGCCAACTGATCGGCGGCATCATAGATCAGGAAATCGGTCCGGTAGCCGAGTCGCTCCGCCTCGCGGCGCAGAATACGCACGCCCAATCCATGGAAGGTGCTGACGCCCAGGCCTTCGGGAGCTGATCCGAGCAGGGTCTCGACCCGGCTGCGCATTTCGCCCGAAGCCTTGTTGGTGAAGGTGACGGCAATGATTTCGTCGGGGCGGGCGAGCCCCGTGGTCAGCAGGAAGCCGATGCGGTAGGTGATGACCCGGGTCTTGCCGGAGCCGGCGCCGGCCAGCACCAGCACCGGACCTTCGGTGCTTTCGACGGCGCGGCGCTGCGCCTCGTTCAGGTCAGCTATGAAAGAAGGAAGTGAGTCCACGCGCGTCCATGCAGGCGTCCGCGCCCGCTCCTGGATGGTTCCTGCGAGGGAAACTCGGACATCATAACACACTGACCGGCGCGCCTGGCGCCGGTGTTCGGGAACGATTCAGCAAAGAGGCGTGGATTCAGGGTGAAGCGGCAACATCGCCAATGGCCATACCCATGGTACCGTCGTGGACCGGCTTGAAGTCGGAGTACTGGAAGATGCTGCGCCGGCGGATGGGCCACCAGGAAACCCTGCCCTCGGTGACAACTTCCAGGCGGTGCGGGAGCCACACGCCCGGAGCCACCGGTTTGTTGAGGAGATCGATTTGCACGTTGCTGACCTTCGCCAGTGAAAGTGCGACCGAGACGGGCCGTGATGTCCGGGCCCGGGCCCGCACCAGGTGGTGATCTTCGACACCGATCCACAGACTTCCGCCCATGGCTCTGGCGATGCGCGCCTGCAGACCACCATCCTTGTTCCTCTCCTGGGGTTCGAAGTCGAGACGGTAACAGTCCACACCCTCCACCTGCTCACGCCCGGCGAACGTGTATGAGGGCATGTAAAGCAGATGAGCCAGGGGGTTCGCCTCATCATCCTGGCTGTCTTCCTGGCCCGAGCGCAGGGCGTTGTAGTGGCGGGTGAAGCTCGCCTCTTTGCGATGGTGCCTGAGCTGCCGTGAGGAGGGAGGTCTGCCGTCGCGGCTCGTGAGGCGCTCCTCAAAGCTGCCGTTTGCCGGTGTGACCTGAAACTCGTAGGTTTCATATGAGACCGGCTGGCCGTCATCATCGAGGCGCTCTTTATGAACCTGGCGCTGAAACCGGAAACGGGACCAGGCCGCGATGTCCACAAAATGGACTCGCTGAACTTCCCGCATCAGCTCATCGACATCGGGGGGCGCTTCGGAAGGCTCCACGGCCACACCAGAACCCGGGAGCTGGAGGGCGCAAAGCAGGAAAAGATGGAAGGCTAGAGCCGCACCGCTCATCTCCATGAGGGTACGAGGGAAGGGCACCTCCGGCAAGCACTTCTTGCGCCTCCTGTGGAGACGTAAGAGGCTCAGGTCAATTGACTTAGGGTCTGAGAGAGGTCGGCGGAACGCACGAGAGAAGCCCCCGGAGGCACTACTCGACGGTCACCGATTTAGCGAGATTACGCGGCTGATCAATGTCACAGCCCCGGATGTCGGCAATGTGGTATGCGAGAAGTTGTAGCGGTAGCGACAGCAGGAGCGGGTAGAGCCAGGGCGAGGTGCGAGGCACCGTGAAGACCTCCTCCGCCTTGCGCATTGACGGGTGCCGGCCGTCATCGGTGATTGCAATCAGCTTGCCGCTCCGCGCCTGAGCTTCTTCCATGTTGCTGATCATCTTCTCGCGCACCTTGTCGCGCACCACCAGGGTGAGCACCGGCATCTTCGAATCGATGAGCGCAATCGGGCCATGCTTCATCTCACCGCCGCTGTACCCCTCGGCGTGGATGTAGGAAATCTCTTTAAGCTTCAGCGCTCCCTCGAGAGCAATCGGATAGTTAACACCGCGACCGAGAAACAGGTAGTTGCTGGCTTTGGCAGTGCGCCGCGCGATGGCGGCGATATCGGTATCCCGGCGCAGGATCGACTCCATCTTTCCCGGAATGCGCATGAGTTCCGCGCCGATCTCCCGCACCTGCTTTCTCGTCAAGTGGCGCCGGACCTGGCCGAGGTGGAGGGCGAACAGGATCAGAGCTGTCAGCTGCGTGGTGAACGCCTTGGTACTCGCCACGCCAATCTCAGGTCCGGCGTGCGTGTAGACGACCCCCCTCGACTCGCGCGTCATCATGCTGCCGACGACGTTACAGATAGATACGACAGGCGAGCGCTTGCTTTTCGCTTCTCGCATGGCAGCGAGCGTATCGGCGGTCTCACCCGACTGGGAGATCGCCACGGTCAGGACATCGCGTGAGGTGATCGGATTACGGTAACGGTACTCCGAGGCCCAGTCCACCTCGGCCGGTATCCCGCCCAGCCCCTCGATCAGGAACTTGCCGACCAGTGCCGCGTGCCACGATGTACCGCAGGCAATCAGATGGACCTTCTTGAACCGGCGCAGACGTTCCGGCTTGAGACCAAACTCGTCAAGGAACACGCCTCCAGGCTCCAGCGACAGGCGTCCACGGAATGTATCGGTCACCGCGCGCGGCTGCTCGTGGATTTCCTTGAGCATGAAGTGCTTGAAGCCGCCCTTCTCCGCCATGGCCGCGTCCCAGCTGACTTTCTTGACGCGCACAGGCTGGCGCTTGCCAGCGAAATCAATCAGGCGCGCGCCCTGCGGCGAGATCGCCGCGATCTGGCCGTCATCCAGATGCAAAACCTTGCGGGTGAGGCCGAGGACAGCGGGAATGTCAGAGGCGACCAGATACTCATCTTCTCCCATGCCAACAACGAGAGGCGGGCCGTTACGGGCAGAGATGATCAGCTCCGGCTCGGTCGAGGAGATTACAACCAGCGCAAACACACCCTTGAGCTTGCGCACGGCGCGGCGCACCGCCTCCTCGAGTCCTGCGTCCAGGTGTTCCTCGACCAGGTGAGCCACGACCTCCGTGTCGGTCTCACTGGTCAGTCGGTGCCCGCGCGAGGCAAGCCGGCGGCGAATCTCAGCGTAGTTTTCAATGATGCCGTTGTGCACGACCACGATGCGGCCGCTGCAATCACGGTGGGGATGGGCGTTCTCCTCGGAAGGCCGGCCGTGGGTGGCCCACCGCGTGTGCCCGACACCGAACGAGCCTTCAATCGGGTGTTTCCGGAGCGATGTCACCAGCTCCTTGAGCTTGCCCTCGCGACGCCGCACAACCAGTTGCGAGCCGTTGACCACGGCGATGCCGGCCGAGTCGTAACCGCGGTACTCCAGGCGTCTCAGCCCATCCAGGATTACCCGGACGGGATCACGCTGACCGATGTATCCAACGATGCCGCACATGGGAGCTTCGAACCGTGGAGACTGGTTTCCTTTCAGGCCGACCGCCGGCGGGCTCGCGTCTTACGGATCTTGCGCACCGCCCGCTTCGGGGCGGCACGGCGTGAGGGGCGTACGGGTTTGGCGGATCGGCGTGTCGCCGGCTTGTGGGCAGCCCGGCGCTGGCCGCGGGACTTCACCCATCCCTCCTGGTTCTGCTGCGGACTTCTTGAAATCGCCAGGGCGTACGGGGGGACGTCCTGGGTGATGGTTGAACCTGCCCCGATGTAGGCACCCTTGCGAACCCTCACAGGAGCCACGAACTGGGTGTCACTCCCCACGAAAACGTCCTCCTCGATTATCGTGGGATGCTTCAATTCGCCATCGTAATTGCAGGTGATCGTCCCCGCTCCGACGTTGACGCGGGCCCCGAGGCGCGCGTCTCCGAGGTAAGAGAGGTGGCCGGCTTTGACTTCCTCCCCGAGGCGGCTCTTCTTGATCTCGACAAAGTTCCCGACCCGGGCACGGGCACCGATGTCGCTTGCCGGCCGCACGTGCGTGAAGGGACCTACCTGAGCCCCAGCCTGCACACGTGACAAGGTGAGGACGCTGTGCGACAGCACCCGGACGTCATTCCCGATCGTACAATCACGGATCACACAGCCGGGCTCGATGCGGCATCCGGAGCCGATTTCCGACTTTCCCTCGAGATAGACATCCGGGTAGATCAGGGTGTCGGGGCCGACCTTGACGGTCGCATCGATGTAGGTGTGCCACGGGTCGATGAACGACACACCGTTGCGCATCAGATTTTCGGCCTTACGCCGGTACAGGATCTTGGCTGCCACGGCCAGCTCTCTCTGGTTATTGACACCCAGGACCTCTTCGGAGTTGTCGTGCTGGAGGGCCAGGACCTTGTGTCCCTGGTGCTTGAGGATGCGTACGACGTCGGTCAGGTACAGCTCGCTCTGCTGGTTGGTCGGTCTGACCTCCCTGAGGGCGCGGAACAGCCGCTCGCTGTCCGCGATGTAGAGCCCGCAATTGACCTCACGGATCTCCTTCTCTTCGGGGCGCGTATCGGTTTCCTCGACGATCTCCGCGAGCCGGCCGGAGGGATCCCGCACGATGCGACCGTACCCTTTCGGATCGTCGAGCACCGCCGAGACCAACGTCACAGCGGCGCCCTGCTCGCGATGGTGCTGGATCAGGCGGCGCAGAAGATCATCACGCAGCGTGGGCGCATCGCCGTTGAGGATGAGAACATCGCCGCCCTTTCCCCGAAGGTACTTCTCGGCCTGCATCACTGCATGCCCAGTGCCCCGCTGCTCTCTCTGCAGGCAGAACGTGATGTCCCCGGAGGCTTCGCCCAGCGTCTCGCGCACTTCCTGGGAGTGCGTTCCGAGTATGACGAGAAGCTGACTCGCCCCACCCCGGCGGGCCGCTCTCACCACGTGTTCGATCATGGGCCGCCCGGCGATGTGGTGAAGCACCTTGGC